>JBBTCR010000689.1:0-8312 GCA_038043105.1 Bacteroidota bacterium | reverse complement strand
GGAACGATGCTGCAGACCGTCAAGATGGACACCCAGTTAATGCGACAGGTGGTGCACATGCTGGGCACGTTTCAAGGCTCGGACCAGACTGGTGGTGTCGACCTCAATTTCAACCCGCGCGAAACGTTCAAGGAAGAAGCCCTGCGAAAAGCCGCATCGGATTTCGGGCCTGGCGTGCGCTACGTGTCGAGCGAACCCATCGCCGATCCAGACGGCGAGGGATTCCGAGCGATGTATGCCTTCGACAACATCTCGCACGTCAATCTGCCGGAGATCCCGAATACCCCGCTGTCGGGAACGGGCACGGCGGCGGCCGGGACCAAGGTGAGATTCCTCTTCGACAGAGGCGAGACAGACAGCGTGCTCACGGTGGTGAGGACCGAGATCTCGATCCAGCCCACTTCCGCGCCAACCGCTCCGCCGGCGGCAGGCGGCATGCCGGGGGGCATTCCAGCCGGATTGGTGGGCATGATTCAGCCCATGGTCAAGGGGATGCGACTGGGCTTGGTGTTGCAGGTTGACGGCCGCATCGTGCGCACCACGGCTCCGGCGTCGCTGGTCTCGGGCTCACAAATCACCATCGTCGACGTGGATGTCGAGAAGCTTCTCGCCGATCCGGCCAGCATCGACAAGCTGCAAGCCGTGCGGTCGCTCGACCAGTTGCTGGATCCCCGTTCGAGTATGCCGGGCGTGAGCATGATGCGCGAGCCGCGGCTGGTCGTCTTCTTCTCCGCGCGGTAGGGCTAGAGCACCCAGGCGTAGCCCAGCTTCACGAAGAAGCTCCGGTTCTGCCGCTGGATCGCGCCGGACAGAGGCTACTGTCCCAGTTGCGCCAGAAGCCGAGCGATCAGGTTCGCCATGCGCGCGTCGTTGGCCGTGTCGTAGCCAATCATGATAACCGGCCTTCGAGGGCAGCAGGAATTCGGCTTGCTGGCGGGAGACGGGCCGAACGGCTAAGATGGAACGAGAGTCGGGGCGTAGCGCAGCCTGGTAGCGCACCTGCCTTGGGCGCAGGGGGTCGCTGGTTCGAATCCAGTCACCCCGACGGCAAATACGAAGGGGTCGCTGGTTCTCAGCCGGAGGCTGACTCGCCTTCCTGCCCCGATGTTCTGTATCGGGGTGGCGAGGAATCCAGTCACCCCGACGAGAATCGTTGTCACTGCGTGGTCTGCTGTAGTCCAAAGGTTGTTCCTCGTCACACATCTCCTTTCAGATTTTTTCTGAAGCCGACGGTCTTCCTTCACAGCGTTTTTGCTCTCCCGATTTCATAAAGTTGACAAACGCCGCAGAAGCAGCGGCCTGCTGTTGCCTTTCGGCAAAGTAATTTATAAGTTTGTCCACACTATGCAGAAGGCGACGGGACCCAAGCATTCTCCGGAGGACCAGATCCATCCATCTTGTTGACTCTTGGGAGCATTCAGCTTCGTGATACCGAAGGTTCTTATTGTCGATGATGAGGATTTCTTCCGGCGAATAGTAGCGGTCAATTTCGAACGGGCGGGATTCTCCGTTTTCCAGGCCGACAACGGCGTTGATGGCATTCGACTCGCTCGTCAGGAATTCCCCGATCTGATCATTCTTGACCTCGTGATGCCGGGCTTGCTTGGATTCGAGGTGTGTCTGGCATTGCGGCAGGATGACCGCTTTGAGAAGACGGCTATCGTTATCATGTCGGCGAAGAACTACAAGCCGGACATCGATAAAGCCAAAGAGTTGGGCGCTGATGCATATCTCGTGAAGCCGGTGGAATTTGACGAGTTGCTGAAAATCGCCCGGCAGCACATGAATAATCGGACCAACCCTACATGATCAAGCTGCGCTTCTGGGGAACACGCGGGTCAATCGCGACGCCCGGGCCGTCGACGACAAAGTATGGGGGAAACACATCATGTGTGGAACTCAGAGTTGACGGCCAGATCATCGTGTTTGACGCTGGTACAGGAATCCGCAATCTGGGCAATTATCTCCTTCAGGAGTTTAAGTCTCGGCCATTGACACTCCACATCTTCATCAGCCACACCCACTGGGATCACATTCAGGGTTTTCCGTTCTTCCTTCCCGCCTATGAGCCTCAGAACAAGGTCTATCTCTACGGACCCCCCGGAAGGGACAAGTCTCTGGAGAGAATTCTCAAGATCCAAATGGACTCGGACTACTTTCCCGTCGAGCTCGGCGACATGAGTCCGCATATACGTGTGCACGAGCTGCGGGAAACAATAACGATTGGCAAGATCACAGTCCAGCACTTCTATCTCAATCACCCGGCAATGTGCCTCGCGTACCGGCTTTCCGATGGCCAACAGACCGTCGTCTATGCCACCGATAATGAGCCGTATACGGCCACGCTCCATCGGCCTCCGAGCAAAGAGTCGAAGATGTCTGATTTCCCCACGTACCTCGATGAGAAATTCGTCGAATTTCTCTCCAAGGCGGATCTCTACATCGGCGAAGCACAATACACAAAAGAAGAATACAGGGAGAAGAAGGGTTGGGGCCACTCGCCGATCGAATCCACGATTCAATTTGCCGTGCAAGCCAATGTGAAGAAGCTCGTGCTCTTCCATCACGACCCTCTGCACGACGACAAGTTTGTGGATAAGATGATTCAGGATGCAAAGCAGCTTCTCGCGTTCTATGGCAGCAAGATAGAGTGTGTTGGTGCTCATGAAGGGATGGAAATCATCATTCCTTAGGATTCACCCTCACGCCGCAGTCGCAGCTTCCCGCAGATTCTCTCTCTACAGTCTCAAACACGATTCAGAACCCACTTTTCATGAACGCTCTGTTTCTACGTTGCGCCATTGTTGCCTCTCTCCTGATTCTTGCAGCGGCGTCGAGTCTGGCTCAATTGACGTTCTCGGATAGCTCCCGGTTGAGAAATCCGGATTATCTGGAACACCAAATCAAGAGCATCGACGATAACAAGCTGTTCGGCTCGATTCGACTTGATGGAGCCGGCTTCACGGCAGTCGCCCGCGCAGTGAAGGGGAAGGATTTCGCGAAGGCGTATCAGGCGTGGGCGGATTATTGGAGGATGAAACAACGGCCTCGGTACATCACGCACAATTATCGGCTGCTGCTCGATACGGATGTGCTGATGGGGTATGACGACCTTCGAACGTATGGAGCAAGGAATCCGGACGAAAAGGATTCCGTTCTGGGGAGGGCAGCTTCAGTCTTGAGGAATGTCATCCGCGCCTGGGGGGACGTCGTGATTGACTTCGGCTCACGCGTCGATTTCAATCGGGAGGTTGGGCAGTCAGGCAAGTATGGATTTCACTATTGGGGATGGTCGAAACCGTTGAACGCAGCCTTTGTTCTCACGGAAGATCAGAAGTACCTCGCAAAGTTCGATGAGCTCTTTCATCAGTGGTATGAGCAGCGGAACGCGATCACGCGCGGCTTTCCCGAGCTTGATGTGGTGTACTATGAGCTCGGACTGGGTGTGCGCACCCGCATGTTCATCGAGCATTACCTCCTGCCGTACGCAAACAGACCGTGGCAGACGCACGAACGCATGCTGAAAACCATCCTCGGTGCTGCGCGATGGTTGTACGAACTTGAACGGTGGGAGGGATATCGATCAGGAAACTGGCAGATCCACGGATCGTATATGCTCGTGCAAATCGCCCTGACGTTCCCGGAGTTCAAAGAGTCAGCGGATTGGCTTCGGCTGGGATTGCAGCGGCTCGGGGAACATCTGGAGCATGATTTTTTTGAAGATGGGGGGCACTCGGAACGGGCACCGAGAAACTACACACTCGCCACTTACCTCAGCTATCGCAATCTCTATTTCCTCTTGAGCGCGCACAGGGCGGAGCTCGACATTGCTCAACGGATCCGAAGCTCGATCGGCAAGACGATTGACTGGTGGATCACCATGCTGGCGCCAACGGGGGAGATACCCGCCATCAACGACAGCCATCGGGGTCTTTTTCCAGTGTTTATCCTTCAGGATGGGGCGGAGTTTTTCAACAAGCCTGAGGTGTATGGGGGTCTCAGAAACCTCTTCGGCGTCTCCGATAGCCGCGCTCGCGTCACCTTGCCGCTATTCACCTCGCGTCATATGCCTGCATCAGGGTTTACCGTGATGCGCACGGACTGGACGCGCGATGCGCTGTATATGAACATCAACTACGGCAAATGGAACGGCTCGCACACGCACAACGATCTGCTCGATTTCGAAATCTACGCGTACGGTAGAGCCCTTGCTGTTGACGCGGGATTAGGGCTTACGTATGACGATCCATTGTACATTCCTTGGTACAAGTCTTCACGCGCGCACAATGTGGTCGTGGTGAACGATCGAAACATGGAGCGCGAATCCGTTGAAGGCGAAAACATCGTCTGGAGTTCAACCCCGTCGCTTGACTACTTTGCGGGGGAGCACCGAGGCTATGCAAGGCTCGGCGTCCACCATCGCCGCCACATCGCTTTCGTCAAGCCGAAGTACTGGGTTATTCTCGATCAGTTGAAATGTGATAAGGACGGGGACACTCTTTCGTGGTACCTTCACACGCCAACCACGCTGGTTCGCCACGGTCAAGGATATCAGAGTTCATCGGCTCCGGGAATCTTGATCCTTCCCGCAACTGACGAGCTTATTTCTCGATCCGGCAAAAGCATGGCTTCAAGCACCGATGATCTCACGCCCGGCAAGACACAAGAAATTGATTGGATCGCATTTGACCAGCAATCCGATGCAGGTTCAACGAAGCAGTTTGCTGTTCTTCTCTATCCCTACAGAGACAATACACCCTCAATGAAGTATTCCGCCATCTCGAGCCGCCACCTACGTGTACGAGGTGGAGATTATACCGACCATCTGTATTATTCCGACGTTCCACTCGATGATGGTGAGATATCTACCAACGCCGCATTTCTGCTGATTCATCGGGAAGATGGACAGTCTGCAGAGTTCAGCCTGGTCAATGGTACTTACCTGAAAGTGAAAGGGCGAACGGTGTGGGAGTCTTCAGGCAGGACTTCATGTGAGGGAAAGTTCAATGACTGATGAGTCGTGCGAATGATGGGCTGACTCTTTGAGCAGATACAATTCCTCTCACCAAAGGAGTTAGTTCAAGCGCATCAAGTTACAGTGATAAAAAAGGTGAAGCTCAGAATGGACCTTGAGCTTCACCGTTGCTTGCCGCCGGAAGGGGGACTCACTTCCTCTTTTGGTTGTCGTGCTTTTGGCGGTGGATATCGCGGCTGGCACGATTGAGTTCTTTGTTCAGGCGCGCTCGCTCGCGTGGTGTCACTATCCCATCGGCCTTTGCCCTGGCTTCGTCGTTGCGGATCTTTTTCTGCTCGGCTGCGAGCCTGCGAGTTTCGCGCCGTGTCAGCTCTCCGCTCTTGACCCCATCTTTGATCCGCTCCTTCTGAATCTTCTCGCGTTTGTCAACCCTCGGTGTTTTCACCTGCGCGAGGCTTGAGCTGTAGCAAACGCCTGCTGCAATCACGATTGCAAGAAAAGTTGATGCTTTCATTGTGCTTCCCCCTACGGAGTGAGTGAATTCACCTGCATACGGACAATGAACGGCAAGCGGTTTGTTGATCGTTCTACCTGTGAGACAAGAAGAGTTCAGCAGAAGTTTAACCAGCATGCAGGTTAAACCGGTTAATTCTTCTTAATTGTGATTGACGTCAAATTCCCAGACTCACTGGAGAATGATCATTCTCTTGGTTTGACTGAGCGACCCTGTGCTCAGCCGATAGAAATATACTCCACTGGATAAACCGCTGGCATTGAACTGAACCTGGTGCCTGCCGGGTTGGAGCTCTTGTTCGATGAGCGCTGCAACGTCTCTTCCCAAAACATCAAACACTCGCAGCGTCGCATAGCTGATAGCTGACAACTGAAAGTCCGTCTCGCCTCTGTCGAGACGAGACCTCGTCCCGATTTCATCGGGACGGGCTGATTGCCGTTGTTGGATTTCCGCCTGAGGCGGATCCCAGCCCGACCGATGTTCGCGAACAATTCTGGGCGGGAGATGGAGCCGCGAACGTACACGTGAGCACACCAAGAGCCACTGCCAGATGTTGAGGAGTTGTCTTCATTGCTTCGGATGATGCTTGAAAAACTCCCACATCAGATCCGTTGCCGAGATTTCCTGTGTCGGTTCATCGCCGAATATCCAGCCTCGCGTTCCACCGGGCCACGAGTGTTTTCCACCTTTGATGGTGTACAGGACAACGGCGGTTCTCCGGTCACCGTCGGCATGCGTCTCGATGAGGACGTTGCCCAGCTCTTTCCGCGTCGGTCGCGTTGAGCACTTGTTGTTCTTCACCCAATACGAAACGGCAAACGAGACCGGGCTGTCGACGCGTTCGTGGCTGTCGGCCTGCTTCTTCGGTTTGCCTCCCTCGTACAAAATGTGCTCGTCATCGGTGCCGTGGAAAATGATGACCGACACAGGCTGAGAGGGGTTACACGCGGGATGCTCCATCGAGCCTGCGACTGGGGCAATTGCCGCGATTTTGTCTGACAACTTACAGGCAAGGACGTATGACATTTTTCCACCGTTTGAGATGCCAGCGGCATAGATTCGTTTCGGATCGATCCTGAGGTTTCGCTCGAGTTCTTCAATGAGTACTCTTATGAAGCTAACGTCGTCGATCTTGTGATCGAGAGCGTACCCGCAGCAATTGCCGGCATTCCACGTCAGCAATCGCTCTCTGAAGCGACCGCTGCCGTACGGATACACGGTGATAAAACCATCTTTGTCAGCTTTCTCACTCATCTTGCTCATTCGCGCGATGTTCTCGCCGTTGCCGCCACCACCATGGAGGACAATGACAAGAGGGAGCTGTCGCTTGTGATCGTATGAGAAGGGTAGATGAAGAAGGTAAATCCGTTCGATTCCTCCAACGGAAATCGAGAGCTTATGATCACCCGGTTTTGTTGGATAAGTGTCTTGCTCCACAGCGATACCTGAAGCATCGGTTTTAAAAAAGCATATCAGCAGTAAGAGGTCGACAAATGGATGGAAACGCATAGATTGCACGCTTTCTGTACAAAATTGGGTCAAAGAGTATAGACGATGCCTTGTCGAAAGTGGTCTAAGGATGGTTCAGAAGCAAAGAGTTGAACGCAGGATTGCTGAAAAAACCACTTGACATTACAACAAAACTGTTGTATATCAAAACTGTTGTATAACAAAACTGTTGTAGAAAGGAGAAAGTAAGAATGACCTCAAATATCGTGGGAACGGTCGTGAGGGGAAGTGATTTCTTTGGGCGCGAAGACCTCATCAGTCAGATTTGGGAAAAGCTTCGGACAACAAACGTTTTGCTTGCCGGACCGAGGAGATTCGGCAAAACCAGCGTGCTTTACAATCTACTCGACGAGCCGAGAGACGAAATAAAAGTGTTCCACATCGATCTGGAGCCTGCAAAAGAGCCAGTGGATTTTGTTGTGACGCTGTTGGACAAACTTCGAGAAGATCAGAAAATCATGGACTTTGTCAGATCAGGGGTTATTCAGGTGAGGGAAATTCTACAGAGCGTTGAAGTCCACCTGAACGTGGGAGAAGATGTCGATGTGAGATTCGGCTTGAAAGAGAGACTCAAAGACAACTGGCGCGAGGTAGGCGAGAGTATTCTCAATAGGCTGGAGGCCCATGAACAGAACCTTGTTATCCTCCTCGATGAGTTTTCGATGATGATCGAGAATTTCTTGGACGGTCGACTACAAGAAAACGAGGTCAGAGAATTCCTTCTCTGGTTCCGGCGCCTTCGCATTGATCCATCTATGACCAGATGCAGATTCGTTGTAGCAAGTTCTGTTAGCATAGACCATTACCTGTCAAAGCTTGGGGTAATTGCAGCATTCAATGATTTTGAAAAGGTGGTTGTCGGTGAGTTTGAAGATGTGAAAACGGCTGTCCTTTTTTTGGAAGAGTTGTTCAAAAGGAAAAGGTGGCTCATCAGCAAGCAGGGAATAAGGAAAATCCTGGAATTGGTTGGTCCACCCATCCCATACTTCATTCAGGTTCTTGCCTCAGAAGTGATCAAGCAGTGTAAGAAGAAGAGAGTAACCCCGAAAGCGATAGAAGAGATTTATCACAACTCCGTGCTCGGCGCAAGCTGTAAGACGTATTTTCAACACTATTATGACCGCCTGAAGCACTACGACGTTCGGAGCGAGAGAGCAGCAAAGAAGTTGCTGAGAGAACTCTCGTTGGCGGGCAACTTTGAACGCGACCAATGTTACCAGATGTTCTTGAAAGAAACCCAGCAGCAAGCTGACATCGATGGATTCAACAACTTGATGAGCGACCTGGAAAACGATTTCTACATCAGGTTCCTGG
>JBBTCR010000688.1:0-7798 GCA_038043105.1 Bacteroidota bacterium | reverse complement strand
CTTGGATGAGCAAAACGATGGCTCGTTGATGAGATCCCAAATCAGATCGTTGACCTCGCCGTAGCGATGTGCAAATGCGGTGATGAACTCTTTCTGCGCATTGACGGAACGCGGATCGAGATACGCATTTTCACCGCCCCATTGCTCCGGGATGAAGGCGAAGAACGTGAAAATCATGGGGATGTCGTATTTTCGCGCGGTCAGGATGAACGCATCGAGCGCTCTGAGCGCAGCTTCATTCAAAGCACCGACGTCGAGCATGTAGTTCCTCCACGCTGTCCAGATTCCGGTCCGCACCATGTTGACCCCCGCCTGCTTCATCTCAGCGAAATCTTTGTTCCAGATGTACGGATTTGGTTCGAATAAGAATTTCCGATGGACATCCGAGATCATATACGTCGTGCCGGTGACAACGTACGGCTTTCCGTCGCGTAAGAGATAATTTTCGTCAACGGTGAATGGCTTACCTCCGGCGAGGAGTTTCCGATCAAGCACCCAAAAGCCAGTTGTATGTGATACGGTGGTCTCTTTACCTGTTGAAAGCGAAGAGACATTGATCCTTGCATTGACTTGGTACAGCCCCGGGCTTAGCGATTCCCGTTTCTTCAGGCTCAGTGAAGCAGTACCCAGTACCAAGGAACCTCTGCCCTGCAGCCTGACCTTCAGCGTTTCGATCATCCGTTCTTTTTCGTCGAGCACTTCAAGACGGCAATCGCCTTGCACAAGTTTTTCCACATCACCTTTCGGCCGCCGCAGTTGGACCGTAAAGAAAGGAACCTCACCATCTCGGTAGCATGCAAACGATGTGCAGGTTGTAAGCTCCATGGATCCCTGAAGAGCCATTTCCGCAAGGAGACGAACGGCTTTCGCGCCAATCACGCCTCGGAAGTTCGCCAGCAGCCATCTCCCGCCGGCAAATTCGCCCTGCAGCCGGTCAATTTGAAGAAAGGGCGCAGCGAGTTTCCTTTTCTCTTTGGTGACCGCAAAGACGAGCGGACGCAAGACGGCATCGCGCGCGCCTGCCGTCCCATCTTCCGCAGGAAAGTCCTTTGTCACCGTGAAGCGGACATAGAACTCAAAGATCTCTTCCGCCTTGAATTCACCGACGAGGCCCCGTGCACCATCTGCGTCAGGGTTCGCGTTATAGGACCCAATTTCCGCAGTCGAAACCGGAAACGCTTGCGTGATGCCGAGCTTCTTGTGGTATGCTGTCTGGCGAACCTCTCGCTTCCATTCCGTCTCTCCCTTTCGGATCGGGACGGAAAGAGGAACGCCGCCAAGATTAACCCAATTCCCTCCTGCTTTGAGGTATCTCAGGATCGCATTCCACGAATCTTTCGGAAACGCCGAACCATATGGTGTTATGAGAAGGTCGAACGCTGAGCCCGTAAGCTGCTCCTTCAGTTCCTTCACTCCGAGGAATACCGTGTCGTATCCGTCGAGAGCTACCTCCAGCGCATGTTTGTTAATCGGCACGCCATCGACGGAAGGAAATGTTTGCTCGAAGAATACCGCCACTTTTCGCTTCCCTCGCTGCGCTTGAGAGCTCAGGGAAGTTAAGGTTGGCAAGGATTGGGCGACACTCGCCAGTGCGATCCCGCTGGCGGCCTTAATGAAGTTTCTTCGATCAATCTTCATGACGTCTTACCTCGCTGACATAGTGATTTCATCAACGACGAGCCACGCCTTCGAGCCGGCGCCTTTGTGCTGGGCCGGACAAGGTCAGATGCCATTTGAATGCCCGAGAGGAAGGAGACAACAGCGCGAATCTGTTTCCGAGGAAAGGATTCACGGATCAAGCACTCCTACTGAATGGTGAGCATTCGAGGCGGAAGGGGTTGCTTCTGCAGTTGAGGTGCTTCGATCGAAATGCTGACATCTTGATTTCCTCCACGCTCGAAAAACCACACGTCGAGCTTGTGCTTTCCGCGATTCAGGTTAACTTTTCCGCTCAACTCCACCAGACCGTGCAATCCATCGTTGTTGATGAGCTCGCGGTCATCGATGAATAACTTACTGCCATCGTCCGATGCAAGAAAGAAGGTGTATTCGCCATCGGTCTCGATGTTCACGTACCCCGTGAACTGCGCGCCAAAGTCATCCTCGCGATGCGGGAAGGACTTGAGATTTATATCGAATACGCGCCCCGACGCGATTGGTTTCAGTGTCCTCATATCGGGCAGTGCATCCCAGCTTCCTTCGAAATACTTGTACTCCACCCCATTCACGTTCGGGTCAACGACAAAGAAGTATGTCGTAACCGGATTGCTCATCTTTCCGCCGGGCAGCGCGAGAAGAGCTTTGAGCGTTTGCTCTCCCGTGATCGCGACGGGCTTTGAATATTTTGCGGATCGCATTGTGGGATCTTCACCATCGAGAGTATAGTAAATCGACGCAGAGGAGACGGGGCTCTTGATGACCACGATGGTATCCTTGAAGATGATTTTCCTTCCGCCGATTCCGAGTGGTGTCGGCACTCTGAAATTCACGTCACGCAGCGCCAGGCGCTCGTAGTGCTGCTCTAATCGACGCGCGAAATCTTCGAAATTCTTTTTCGATTTGTCAGACCACACCACCTCGCTCATGGCGCACAATCGCGGGAGCGCCATATATTCCACCTGCCGGAAGTGCGGCATCCACTCCGTCCAGACATTCCCCTGAGCGCCGAGAACGTGCTGCGCTTCTTCAGGAGTAAGCTCAGGCGGAACAGGCTCATACGAGTAGACTGTGTCGATCGGTAAGAATCCACCGATGGCCTTCGGTTCTCCTTCAACGCCCTGGTAGTAGTCAAAGTAGCAATGAGATGTCGGTGTCATCACCACATCGTGTCCGGATTTTGCCGCTTCGATTCCTCCCTGGGTTCCACGCCACGACATCACAGCAGCGTTCGGTGCAAGTCCGCCTTCAAGAATCTCGTCCCAGCCGACGAGCCGTTTTCCTTTCGCGTTGAGGATTTTCTCGATTCGCTTGATGAAGTAACTTTGAAGCTCATGTTCATCCTTGAGCCCTTCCGCTTTGATTCTGTCCTGACATCGCTTGCAGTTGCTCCACCTGAGTTTAGGCACCTCATCGCCGCCTATGTGAAAGAAAGGGCTGGGGAAAAGCGCAACGACCTCGCTAATGACATCCTCAAGGAATTGAAATGTTTTCTCGTTCCCGGCACAATAGACGTCATAGATTATTCCCCACTCCGTTCCCACCTTGAAGGGACCGCCGGAGCAGGGCAACTCAGGGTATGAAGTCAACGCCGCAAGCGAATGACCCGGCATCTCGATTTCTGGAACGACAGTAATGAATCGCTGCCTCGCATACTCAACGATATCCCGCACATCGTCTTGCGTGTAAAATCCGCCATGCGGCGTGTTGTCGTCCATCGTCTCCCTCCGCCACGCGCCGACGGTTGTAAGCCGTGGATACTTCTTGATCTCGATTCGCCAACCCTGATCTTCCGTCAAATGCCAGTGGAACATGTTCATCTTGTACGTCGCAAGCAGATCAATGTATCTCTTGACGGAATCCTTGGAGAAGAAATGCCTGCCGACATCGAGATGCATGCCCCGCCACAGGAAGCGTGGCTTGTCTTCAATTCTCACACACGGTGCGGTCCAAGCAACGCCTTCCGTACGCTGATTCCTTTCCACTTCGACGGGAAGAAGCTGGTAGAGCGTCTGAACACCAAAAAATACTCCGGCCGAAGTGGCGCCTTTGATCAAGACAGACTTCCTACTGACCCTCAGTTGATAGCCCTCTTTCCCAAGGTCGGTCTCACGTTCGTCAAGCGCCAGAACAATGACATCCTGCTGATCCTTGGCACCCGAAGCGGCTTTGAGCTCAAGAGAGTATCCCGTCACAGTTCTGAGGCGAGCTGCCAGCTGCTCGCCCACAGAGGAAAGCTCCTTGTCGTTTTGAGAGAGAATAATCTTCGTTGTTTCGCCGATCACAAACGAGCCGTCATCTCTCTTGAGGCTCAACGGTTGAGGAATGATGGAAATGCCTTTCGTCCGATTATCGGCCGCGGGATGCTTTGCACCAAGGAGGAGCGTGCAACTCAGCGCCAGGAGCGTTGCAAGCTTCAAAAGATTTCTGAGCATAATCTCACTTCGCTTTCGATGTGGATGCATTGAGTTCGTCGGGGGGTCACCTGTCCATCACACACCACCTGGTGCCGCCTCAAATAAGAAAGCTTGTGTTTGTCATCGGGCTTTTCTGACCTCCCCTTTTATCCTCGACAGAGTCCGTTCGAGAGAATCCGTCAGATTCTCTCGGAATCTGACGATCAGACTCTGCCGGGGTCTGACGACCCTCCTTGTCAAGGAGGGGAAATTACGGTGTGCATTGCAGACTGGCGTGGGATCTTTGTCCCCTTTTGGCAGGGGGACGCGTCCTGCCCGATCCGACCCAAGGCCGGATCGAGGTCTCGTCTCGACGGAGTCGAGACGGACTTCTCGGGACGCAGGGGGTCAGAGTACTGCCAGAACACAATACCACTTTTTGGAGGCGTCACTATGTCCTCTTGCGATGTCGCATTCTGTCGAGCGCTACCGCGATCACAATGATCGCTCCGGCAACGATTTCCTGCACCCAGTTTGGCAGCTCCATTTTGGTGCAGCCGTTGCCGACAACCGTCATGATGAGCGCTCCAACCAAGCTCCCCAGCACACTGCCTTCGCCTCCGGCGAGGCTCCCTCCACCGATGACGACCGCTGCGATGATATCGAGCTCCATGCCAGCGGCAGTCGTGGGATCACCGACGGTCAAATACGAAAACTGCAGCACGCCCGCGAGCGCAGCAAAGCCTGAACCGAGCGTATACACCAGGAGCTTCGTTCCTTCGACGGGGACACCGCAGATTCGTGCCGCCAACTCGTTCGAGCCAACCGCAAAGATGTGACGCCCTCGTCTCGTGTACCGCAACATAACAGCGACCACCGCCGCGAGGACGAGCATCAGCCACACGCCGGGCGGGAGGAGCATCCATTTCTGATCATCCGCCAGAGTGTTGAGCAACTTGTTAAGCCACGTGTTGGGCGTGATGATCATCTGTTCATTCGCCAGGCCCTTCGCCGTGCCCCGCAACGCACCCCACATGCCAAGTGTGACAATGAACGGTGCCAGCCGCACCCTTGTGATAAGGAAGCCGATCAGCGACCCACAGATCATACCGATGACCACTCCACCAAGCGCAGCAACGAGCGGCGGCGCTCCAGCGTTCAGCAACAGAGCGATGGTCACCGTTGTGAGCGCAATGACCGACCCCACCGAAAGATCGATCCCACCGCTGATGATGACCATGGTCATGCCGAGCGCAGCTGTGCCAACGACGGCGGTTTGCAGCATCATCAACTGGAGATTATCGGTCGTGGCGAATTTGGTTGGCGTGAGCACCGCGAACAGGGAAAAAGCGAAGACAAGCCCCAGCAGCGGGCCCAGCGTTCTAAGCCACCCTTTCATATGCTCCGTGGAACGTGAGGGATTACTTCTTCAAGCCGTTCTTGATGTCGTCAAGACTCACACCAAGCGTGGCGCGAGCGATCGCATCCAGATCGGGTTCTGGTCCTTGGAGATGAATTGTGCGATTAACGTGTGTGCCGGTCTCATTCGCTTTCAATGCTAACGCAGGCGAGGAAGTCTCAAGCTCATAGAATTTCCCGAGCTGGGCCGCGCCCGGTCTCGGAGGTCCGTCGTTGTAGCTGTTGACGACGTCACCGCCGTACGGCTTCTTCTGAATCTCCCACATTGAGTTCACGTAGTCGGTGGCGCCTTTGGGAAGAGTGAACTGAACAAGCGTGAGAACATGGTTGACGGCATCGTAGCTTCCGAGCACTGGCTTGCTGCGGCTCGGCGGAACACCGATCTTGCTCCGATAGTTCGCATCGCCAGCAAAATACATGACGCCATCTTTGATCACGAGGCGCTCGGCAGGAACCTTGCCGAAGTACGCATCGTTCACAACGGTCCCGAGCTTTGATTCAGGTCCTTTCCTAAAAGGAATGACGACGGTCGTGGCGGGTGACGCATTCAGCATCCCAAGGATCCAGATCGAGAGGAGTCCGGTTTCCTTCTTCCAGGCGTTCGTTCCCGTGTTCTTGACTGAGTTGACAGATTCATAGGCGACCGTCTTGACGCTCGGTTTTAGCGTTACGCCGAGGTGTTTCTGTGCCTCTTTTGTGGTCAACAGGCGAATTTCACGGTTCACTTCAACGTCGAACGATGTGCCCGAGTAATTCGTCAACTGAATTTTCCTGCGGCACACGACGCGATCATCACTCTTGCTGGCAAGTTCGAACGGCTCCGTGTCGATGGATGCAGGGGTGAACCAATGATCGAGATCGAACGGATCGCCCTTCTTGAAGAAAACGGAGTACTGCCCGCCTTCGGGACCGATCCAGAACCGGTCCTCACCTCCGTACACATTAATGTGTGGCTGCTTCTTTCCAGAGGAAATGAGCTCCCGATTCACCCACCCGTAGCTGATCCCCTCCGAACCGGAGGTTGTGCTGGTCATAACACGGCATTGATATGCCGGGATGACCGCGACTTGAGTTGTCCCGGATTTGTCCGACAGAACAATGACATCTACATACTTCTTGAGGAATGCGAGATCGTCACCAAATGTTGGGACGCTCGACTTCTGCTGTGCAGATGCACTTTGAGTAATGATTGCGATTGCCATGGCTGCGAGTCCTATCCATTTCATTGTTGAATCTCCTTTACGGTGTACCGAGAAGCTTTTTGATCTCGGGAGAGTTAAGGTTGTCACGAGTAATGAGACGAACTCCAGTATCAACCGTTTTAAGTACTTCCTTGCCTTGAATGTGTGCTACGAGAATCTTGACTCCTTCGTATCCCATGCGAGTCGGATCCTGCGCGACCAGCGCATCGATCTCGCCTTTCTGCAGCGCTTCAATAAGCGGGGGTGACGTATCGAACCCGACGAATCTCACTTTCCCCGCAAGGTTGCTTTGCCTGAGTGCGAGCAGCATGCCAAACGTTGAAGACTCGTTAGGACAGAAGATACCATGCGCCTCCTTCAGCTTATCAACGATGTTCATGCTTGCAGTCTTCGCCTCACCGGCGGTCGCACCAGCGTAACGATTGTCCACAATCAGCTTCAGATCCTTACTCTTGCCAATCGCTTCGAGAAATCCATCCTCCCGCTCCATGGTGCTCGCGGATCCGACCTGATAGCGGAGCAAGACGATCTTCCCTTTGCCTCCCAACAGCTTACCCAAATGTTCGCCTCCGAGATACCCCCCATTCCTGTTATTCGTTGCGACATAACTGACAAAATCCTTCCCCGGCTCGCCTTTCAACGCGCTATCGAAAATCACGACGGGGATCTTTTTCTGAAGCGCTGCAGCAACGGGGCGCTGGAGTGCAGTGTTGTCTAATGGCGCCAGCACAATTCCAGAGACTCCTTCCGTGACGAACTGTTCCACAATCGAGATCTGCTGCGCTCTGTCGTTCTCCTTGAGCGGTCCTTTCCAAATAACCTCGACGCCCAATTCCTTTCCCGCAGTCCGAGCCCCGGCCTCGACGGATTTCCAGAATATGTGCGTCGTCCCTTTTGGAATGACAGCGACTTTCAGTTTACCTTGACCTGCCAAACAAAGGCCGCTGACCCCCGCGACGACAAACGCAAATACGAGTACGAGTGCTTTCCTCATCATCATCTCCTCTTTCGGTTAAGAATAATGACTGCTGGACTGAGGTCGATTCAAAAGATATCGTTAAGGAACATGATTCACAAAGGGCTCACCGGCAATTCCTGATGATTTCACTATGTCGAGAATGGTTC
>JBBTCR010000687.1:0-2180 GCA_038043105.1 Bacteroidota bacterium | reverse complement strand
AAAAAATAATGCAATTGATTCTCTAGGCTTTGCTTCGTACTTTTTCAACTCAATAATCATATCACCTCCTCTCGAGTTACCAGGAGGAGAAGGATTATCCCATCAACAATTCGGACGTTTCGTGCGATGAAGAATGCTGCTCTCGTAATATTGGCTAGCTTAGCGCTTTCTATCGGTTGGAGGGCGCAAGATCAGGCCGCCAGGTCTCCCGGAGAGCCTTCGGCCCCTCTTACGCAATCAAATGAAGATTGGGTCGAATCAACGCTGGCTCGATTGACGCTCGAGCAGAAAGTGGCTCAACTCATCTCCATCTGGACACCGGGGAAGTACTATCCACGGGATTCGGAGAACTGGCGTGACTTAGAACGGCTGACCGTTGAGAAAAAGCTCGGCGGATTCGTCTTCTCGATCGGGGATGTGTACGAATATGCAGTTCAAATCAATAAGCTGCAGAAGCTGGCGGACGTTCCGTTGTTGATCGCGGCGGACTTTGAGTACGGTGCCGGCATGAGGGTTCGAAATTCCACGACGTTTCCTCGCGCGATGGCGATCGGTGCCACGCGCGATCCTCGATACGCTTATGAAGTCGGCAGGATCACTGCTGTGGAGGGAAGAGCGCTTGGAGTTCATCAGAATTTGGCCCCGACGATCGATGTCAACAACAACCCCAAGAACCCGGTCATCAACACGCGCTCGTTCGGGGACGACGTGAAGCTCGTCAGCGAGATGGGAGCTGCGTACGTCAAGGGCACTCAAGACGGCGGACTGATCGCAACCATCAAGCACTTCCCCGGACACGGCGACACAGACGTTGATACACACCTCGGGCTGATGAGCTTGAACTATGGCAAAGACCGATACGATGTGGTGGAATTCCCACCGTTCCGCGCCGCGATCCAGGCGGGGGCAATGTCGGTCATGGTCGGGCATATCGCCGTTCCGGCGTACGACACCGCCGCAGGAATTCCGGCGACGGTTTCTGCAGCCATTACCACAGAACTCTTGAAGAATCAACTGAAGTTTGATGGTTTGATCGTGACCGATGCGATGACGATGCACGGTGTGTCGATGAAATATGTTCCCAGTGAGGCGGCTGTCCTTGCAGTCAAAGCTGGGACGGACGTTATCCTGATGCCGGTCGATCCAGACCTTGCCATCGATGCAGTGGTTGCGGCGGTGCGACGCGGGGAGATCACGGAGCAGCGAATTAATTCCTCCGTTCGTAAAATCCTGAAGGTGAAACAATGGGTCGGTCTCGATCGCAATCGCTATGTGGATATTGATGGAGTGTCTGAGGTCGTGAATTCGACCGACCATGAGCTGCTTGCGTTAGAGATCGCGCGGAAAGCAGTAACGGTGCTCGGGAACAAGAATGGCATCCTTCCGCTGTCCAGAATCGACGTGCGCAAGATCCTCGACCTTGTCATTTCCGACACAGAAGATCCGACCGATGGAAGGAATTTCCACGCCTTCCTGCGCGAGCGCCACCCGAATCTCGAGTTTGCTAAGGTGGATCCGCGAAGCAACGCCGGGGAATATGAAACCTCGCTGGAGAATGCGCGAGCGGCAGATGTTATCCTTTGTCAATTACATCTCTATACTCGCTCCGGCGAGCTCACGGGCCTTGTCAGCGGGAAGCAGAGGGACTTGCTGGTCAAGCTTCTTGCAACCGGAAAGCCTGTGATCGCCATTGCCTTCGGCAACCCGTACGTGGCGATGGAATTTCCGAAGACGGACGCGTATGTGTGTGCGTATTCCGACGCTGCAGTCATGCAACAAGCGGTAGTGGAGGTTCTCTTTGGCGAAGAACCGGCACAGGGAAAACTCCCGGTAAACATTCCCGGTGTCTACAAGTTTGGTGAAGGCGTCAGCTATCCAAAGCAGGTGCTGCGAAGAGGAATTCCCGAAGAGGTCGGTTTTGATCGCACAAAGCTCAGGGAGGTGGATCAGGTTATTGAATCCGCGATCAGGGATACTGCATTTCCCGGAGTTGTCCTGCTTGTTGCAAAGGATGGCGTGGTTGCGTACACCAGAGCGTATGGCTCGTACGACTATGGTGTGTATTCGAAGCGCGTCGATGTGCATACGATGTTCGACCTTGCTTCGGTCACGAAGGTCATCTCCACGACAAGCGCAGTGATGAGGCTCGTTGACGAGGGGAAGGTCAAGCTTGAGGATCC
>JBBTCR010000686.1:0-1762 GCA_038043105.1 Bacteroidota bacterium | reverse complement strand
GAACTTGACAGCACCCTGCGTGTTGAATCTCACAAAGATTCTGTACAAAGGGGAATAACTTGTTGTTGAAAACATTCAAAACTTACTCACAAACAAAAAAAGGGGGAACTGCGCATGGGTAGAGCGAGGAGAGTTACTGGTGCGTTGACAGCCGTGGTGCTGATACTGGTTCTGGCAGGTTGCTCAAAGTCGAGCAACCCTGTCGACAACCCGGCGATGCAATCGGTCAGTCTTGCGGTGGCATTCTCCAAGGCGGGAACGGCTAACCTTGGGAAGACCTACGGAGTGCTGGCGATGGACTCGATCCGGATCGACAGCGCCATCGTCGTCTTCCAACGGATCAAGTTCGAATCGCACATCGATTCGGTCGTCGTTGATACGTCAGGCCACGAAGTGGAAGATGAACGGGAGGTCAACATCACGTTCAAAGGTCCGTTTGTCGTCCGCATGCGGGACACGATGGCGATAAACTTGGCCAACCAGATGTTGCCGGCCGGAACGTATGATGGGATCAAGTTTAAGATCCACAAACTGGTTCCCGGCGAGAAGTTCGAGGACAGTGATGAGCACAACAATCGGCCTGTCATCCGGGACAACACGAACCTCCCTGGCGCCAGCATCATCGTGTGGGGGCAAGTGAAAAAGAACGGGTCGTGGGTTTCGTTCACCTTCTCCTATACTGGTGAAGTCGAATTCAAGATGAAAGGGAGCTTTACAGTCTCTTCCGCAACGAATACCGTGAATATGGTTTTGCGCTTTGATATGGGCTCTTGGCTTAGGAATCCGCTGAACGGCTCGTTGCTCGACCCGACGGACACCTCGTCAAACACTCGTGAGCTGATCAACAAAGCGATTCGGATGTCGTTTGAAAAAGGGAAGGGCGGCCATGATTTCAACAGAGATGGCCGACCGGACGATGACTAGGAACAAGGAAAGACGGGAAGCTTAGAAGCGCAAATCAAAAAGCATTGAGGGATCCCAGCTGCTTGGCGTTTGGTGGAGCAGCTGGGATTCTGTTTGTTGGCCAGTTAGGACTCATAATACGGGCGTTGGTGAGGTTGCAGCCGCGACGGTCAGCAAGTCATTGATGACACCGTAAGCGGTGTCATAGAGCGTCGGATTCGTTTCCGTGATAATAAACGGGGCCAGAAGATCAGTCTCGATCATCAGGATTGACCCGCTTTCGTGAATTGGAGCAAACGGGTGACCTCGCTCGACTTCTTCGAGCTTGACGCGAGCCCGAACTGTGTCGGCATCTCTCCAAGCCTTGCAGATGAGTTTAAGATTCTTGCCTGCCTGAACTGCTCGCTGCGCGTCTTGTACTGAAACGTGCGTAATGCCTTGGCGATCCACGTCGAAGGGAGTCAACGAGGCGCCCATAAGCGCGTTGGCAAGCACCGTGATTTTCGCCGCTGCATCCCATCCTTCGAGGTCGTGGCGAGGATCGGCTTCGGCAAAACCCTCCTTCTGGGCAATCTTCACAGCAGCCTCAAGTGACTCACCCTGTTCCATGCGCGACAGGACGAAGTTTGTCGTCGAGTTGAGCACGCCTGACACGCTGCGGATTGTGGCTCCTTTCAATCCTTCCCTTGCCAGACTGAACACCGGCGTTCCATCCATAACGGTCGACTCGTGGAGAAATCTGACGCCTTTCTCGCGAGCCAGCTCAATCAGCTTGTGATACGCAAACGCCGCTGGAGCTTTGTTGGCAGTGACAACGTGCCGGCCGCGTGTCAGAGCTTCGCGCACGTGAGACAACGCG
>JBBTCR010000685.1:0-1688 GCA_038043105.1 Bacteroidota bacterium | reverse complement strand
ATCTTCGCTGAGGGAAAAGGGGATCGAGTTGAAGATGAGGTCGACGGGAACGAATTGATCCATGTACAGTTGCTGTTGAGCGATCTCGCCTGATTCCTGCACTATGCCTTCAGCTCAAGATGCGTCTGCACGAGCGCCAGCAATCCATCGCGCCCGATGATTCCAAGGAGCCTTCCCTGGTCTATCACCGGAATCTGGCTGATGTCGTGTTCGTTCATCTTCTGCAGCACGGTCTCCACAGGGGTATCCGGCGAGACATGGGCGAGTTCCCTCTCGGGAACCATAACCGCCTGGAGAGAAGTGGTTGCCCAATCGTCCTTAGGGACTTGCTTGATTTCGTGGAGTGTCACCAGTCCGCGGAAGCGATCCCCTTCCATCACCATTGCGCATCGAGTTCCGCTCTTCAAGAGGTGATGCTCGACGAGGTCCGCGACGCTGGTGCTGCCTGGGAGCTGCAGGCATTCGCGCGTCATGACGTCCATTGCTGTGACACCCCTCAGTGCTGACCGGAACTTCAGCTGGGCGGTCGTTGATTGCGAAGCGCTCAGCAAAAACCATCCGATAAATCCTATCCAGAGTCCGCCAAAGAAGTTGCCTGTCAGTGCCTGCCACACACCGACGACGATGAATCCATAAGCGAAGACGTGCCCGGCGCCAGCAGCAATCTTTGTTGACCCTTCAAAGCTCCCCGTGTATTTCCAAATGATCGAACGGAGGATCCGACCACCGTCCAGCGGAAATCCCGGGAGAAGATTGAACACAGCCAACGACAAGTTCATGCGGCCAAGCCACTCTCCGAGCCCGGCGATACCTTCCCACGAATCCTGTGCGATCAGCATAACGCCGTAGAAAAAGAGACTCAGGATGGCGCTGACAACAGGTCCCGCAACGGCAATATTGAACTCTTGAACCGGTTTTTCCGGCTCTTTGGTGATTTGCGCGACGCCGCCAAAAATGAACAGTGTGATCGATCGAACGGGTATGTTGTACTTCAGCGCCAGGACGCTGTGACCGAGCTCGTGCAGCAACACCGATCCAAAAAAGAGAAGGCTCGTTAAGATTCCGAAAACAAGATGCTCAGGATAGGACCAGGTGGGGTGGAGGTGTGTATATTGCGTCGTGAGCGAGAGGGTGATCAGGAGAAAAATGATGAACCACGAATAGTTCACGCCAAGGGGGATGCCGAGGATTCTCCCCAGCCTGAGTGATTGTGCATACATGGGGTTAACACCTCCTGATCGGCGATCTACTGATGTTCGGTCAACGTTTGGCCGAATGTCAGTTCTTCATACATGCTGCAACCCGTCTGTTGATGAAACGTTTTGAGCAACCTGCGTTCCAGAGCGTTTGAAGATTCACAAGTTGGAACTCAGTCCGCAACCTCAGCTTGGGCAACCGCTTTTGCTTGTGACTCAATGCGGTACGAATGCGTAATCTTTGCGCTTGCACCCACGATAGCGCTCACGGAGCAATATCTGGTTTTGGAAAGCTCAATCGCCCGCTCGACGTCGGCCGGATTGATTCCCTCCCCATAGAAGATGTACTCAATGTGAATGTCGGTGAAGATCCTCGGGTGCTCTTCTCGTTCGTTGCCTGCCACGCGCACTTCATAACCTTGAATCGGCGCACGCCTCTTTTTCAACATGGGGATCACATCCATCGATGTGCAGCCAGCGAGCGCCATCAAC
>JBBTCR010000684.1:0-8900 GCA_038043105.1 Bacteroidota bacterium | reverse complement strand
CCGCTGAGCCCTTTGGCTCCAATGGAGGCGGTCACGCTCGTCGATCCCAGGCCCACACCCGTAACCTTGCCGCTCTCATCTACAGTCGCAATAGTTGAATTATTCGACCGCCAGACAATGTGATCTGAAAGGAAATTGGGATAGATGGTACCCTGATCATCCAGGATCTTCACTTGCACTTGGAGACTCGTCCCCGGTAAGACTCGCACTGGGCGCGGCATCAGGAGAAGCGACGTGAAACGCACTGTGGCTTCGAGCGTCCACTCACCGAGCATGAAGACCGAATCGACTGGATTGTACGCCCGTAGACGCACGACCTTTGCTTTCCTCTGAGCGAACGTCAGCGAGTCCCAGGCATTGAATGCATAGGGCCTGCTCTCGACGAGCCTTGCATAGGAGCCGGTTTTCGAGTTCAAGTCAGACAAAGAATTCGCTGCCTCAAGAGACCATGACCCATTGCTGAAGAAGAACACCTTGCTCTTCTCAAACTGAACAAGAGTGTCCGATTCCAACGTGACAGTAAGTGTGTCCGTCTTCAGTCGCGTGAGAAAAGTGTACTTCTCACCATCAAACGGATGCAGCGTGTCTCCAGCAGAAGGTGGAGCGATCGCGACACGGATAGTCCTGTTCTGAATCGCGCCCGCCAGATCAATGGGACGCACCTCGACAATCTGAGCGCAAAGGTCAAAGGAGGCCAAGCCGAACACCAAGAAAAAGATCCAGGTGCCCCATCTCAGGTTCCAGTGTTTGAACTTCATGCTTCAACCCTCCTCAATAAACGGTCATATCCGAAGCATCATCTTATTGCGCCACAGGAAACTCAGAGATTCTTAGCTTCGTGCATCCGTAGGGAATCAGCGTGATCTCTTCAGTTGGCTCACTCGATCGGACGGGACTCCAGGGAATCGGACCCGTGATGCCGCCATACAGGTTCCAGTCCGGGAGCTTTTTTGCCTTCGCCTTCAATCGAATTGGCGCCGCGTCGGCGGTCCAGGGCTGGGGCTTGGCTGCGCTGCGCACGACCTCAAAACTCCCCCAAGGGTATCTCAAGTCCTCGATGACCAGTCCATAGTTCCATGGGTCGGTCGAGCTCACTTCGTACGTTGCATAGCGCCCCTCGCCTTTAACTTTCTTCCACTGCTCGGTCATTTTCAAGGCATAGACCAGCGGACCCCGCTCGACTCCAACGGCTTCCTCGTGCCATCGAGAGAGGCGGATCTCCATCGGCAGAGTCAACTCTACTTTGTCGCCTGTTTCCCAGGTGCGTGCAATTCTCAGGGTGGTACCGGCCTTTGGCCGAGCATGCTCTATTCCATTCACGAGTACGACCGCTGAAGTGCACCAAGTTGGAACCCGCAAGTGCAGTGGAAACTCTACGCTCTTCGAGGCCTTGACGCGCAGCGTCACCTTCTCGTCAAAGGGATAGTTAGTCTCCTCCGTCAACGTAACTTCGATGCCATTCGCGACCTTTGCGGTGACTTCCGACGGCGCGTAGACCATCGCTGCCAAACCGTTGTCCTGAGTTGCAAGCCAGAGGTGCGCCGTCAATTTTGGCCACCCCTGATGCAGGTTCGCCGTGCAACAACCGTATCCGGTCTCCAAGCCAAAGAGGATTCCCTCCTTGTACCTCACGTTGAAGTTATGGTAGTTCGTGTCGCACACAACTTGATTGGGCAGCTGGAAATACTGTCGTCCTGTGAGATCCGGTTTCACTTGAGTAGGAAGCGCGTTGAATGCCACCCGTTCCAGGATTTCCGCGTAGCTGAGGTCACCGGTGATCTTGAGAAGCGACTCAAGACTGAACATATACTCTACGACAGTGCAGAGTTCCGTTCCCTGCGTTGGATCGGTGCCATGGAGTAGTTCATCGCCGGAGAACATTCCTTGAACCTGCCCGTGGATTCTCATCAGGTCGTCAATTCCTTTCTTCACGGCCTTCAGGTATCGCTCATCCTTCGATTGCTGATACCAGACCGCCGGCTGTTTTACGCCCATACCAGTGTTCACACCATGCCAATACTTGGGCTTGCCTGATTCGAGCATCCCCGTCCAGTCTTCGGTTTGCTCGAAGACGAGTCTCGCTAGATCCGGCAAAAACGCATCCCCCGTTCTGTTGTAAAGCCAATAGATGCTCGCAAGATTCTCACCACCACGGTCTTTCGCCCAATGTGTCCAATGCGGCAGCGGCTTCGCCGGCAGATGTCGCAGCTGGTACTGGAAGTATCTCGTCATGAATTCGAGAACGCGCTTGTCCCCCGTTGCTTCATAATATTGCTCCATCACCTTCAACATCACCATATGCGGCCACCAGTCCTCTTTGTTCTTCTCCTGCCACGCGAGGACTCGCTCTTCCGGTTTGAACGTTCTGCTTGGATCGGCGACAGGCCCAAAGTACCCATCTTCCCTCTGATTCCGGAGACTCCATTCAATCCACTTCTGAGCTTTTTGGGTAAGCGCTTTGTCCCTCAGAGTATAGGCCAGCGGGACAAGTCCATCGAGCCAATAGGGACCTCGCTCCCAGCTATCGCCCTTGCCGCCAAGCCAGCCATTCTCCGGTCCGACGTCTTTCCAGATTTCATCCAGATAGCCCGTCATCCCCTCAGCTGACAAGCGGAGTTGCTCGTACAACCATCCTTTCGGAGAGATTGAGCCAAGAGGGAGCTGGATGTACGGGTTGACCGCTAGCGGTTCTCTGTTCGAGATGTAGTTCGTGTTCCTGGTGATAGCTTGCTGGGCAGACACGATCGTCGATCCTGTCATGAGCCACATGAGAAGTCTGGACATCATTGCTTTGTTCATTTGGGCACCCTTCAGATAAGAAAACAGTCATTGAGAACGAGCCAGCTCATAGTGCGTCTCGGGCAATCCCCGCAGGTGTTCGGCGCTGAGCTCCGCGGTGGTGTCACGCTGAGGATTTGCAAGCATTTCATAGCCGACCATGAACTTCTTGATCGTCGCCGACCGAAGCAATGGAGGATAGAAATGCATATGGAAATGACATTCGGGATGAGCTCGCCCATCTGTCGGCGTCTGATGGATCCCCGCCGAGTAGGGGAACGACGTCTCAAAAAGGTTGTCATAGCGAATCGTCAGCCGTCTCAGCACATCGGCGAACGAATCTTTCTCTTCCTCTGGAAGCTCAGTCAAATTGGCCCTGTGTTTTCTTGAGACTACGAGAGTCTCAAATGGCCAGACCGCCCAGAAGGGAACGAGCACGACGAACTCGTCATTTTCGCACACCAAGCGCTCTTTCACGTCGAGCTCGAGTCGCAGATAGTCGCACAGCAGACACCGATCTTTGCCGCGGAGGTACTCTGCCATCTGTGTGAGCTCCTTGAAAGGCTCCGTGGGAATGGATTCGTGCGCCCAAATCTGTCCGTGCGGGTGCGGATTGCTGCATCCCATCACCTGACCCTTGTTCTCGAAGATCTGGACATAATTAATATTGGGCCGCGAGCCCAGTGATTCATACTCGCCAATCCATGTGTCGACAACGCGTTTGATCTGGCTTACTTCCATCTCCGGCAGAGTCAGATCATGCCTCGGAGAAAAACACACTACACGACAGACGCCTTGCTCCCCTTTTGCGACGAGAAGGCCATTGCTCGACAGCCCTTCCTTGGGCGATTCAGGAAGCAGAGCGCCGAAATCATTCGTAAACACAAATGTAGACGAGTAGTTCGGATTTCGAATTCCACCTGCACGCTCGTTGCCCGGACAGAGATAGCAGTTTGGATCATACTTCGGAAGCGATTCAGCTTCTACATTCTCTATCTGTCCTTGCCACGGACGTTTCGCCCGGTGCGGCGAGACGAGGATCCACTCGCCGGTCAGAATATTCAATCGCCTGTGTGGATGATCTGCAAGAACGAGGTCGGTCATAAAAACTAGGGCTTACCGAACGCTAGCGTTGCTTGTTCGCGCTGAAAATGAGTGTCTCGTCAAGATCGAGAACTCGCGCGTAGAAGTTGTACCCACCATAGTTGTTCTCGATCTTCAGCAGAAGCTTGTTCCACCCTTTCTTCAACTCCAGCCGCACGCGGTCCTGATCGGGGACGCTCACTCGGATCGTCGAGAACCGATGAATTTCTCTGTCGTTGAGAAAGACCTTCACTCCATCATCCGTCCCAAGGAGCAACGGAACGGGCTGATCCATTGGCGAATAGATGTGGGTCAATGCATAGACGACTACAAGTTCGTAGGGATCAAACTTGTACAGGTCGACCCTTCCGTTGGGGGGTGTCTTTTCAAGTGTCCATTTCACCGGCTTTTGATCAACCCCCGGATACGTTTTCTGGAGATCAATTTCTTTCTCGGGCGGATATACGGCATCGAGACCGAGACGATTTGAGTTCTCGTCACGCGGATTGGGAAATGGCCCGATCAAGTACCACTCAGGAATGAACGTTCTATGCGGCTCCAGGACGAACGCGTCGAGTCCCACGGTGTAACCGGCGGATTTGCTGTCCTTCCCACTCACAACGAATTGAATCGGCAGTTGCTTGTTCGCCGCTTTGAGATTGCTCAAGGTAATCTTCCCGCCGGGCGCGTTCGTTTTGTTGTATCCTTTGATCTCACCGACCTTCTTCCCGCCGTACAGGATGTCCACAGAACCGTAGTCAGGGGCCTGCGCAAAATAGAGCGACACGTCATATCGGTCTTCGACTGCGGGAACTTGCAGCGTGAATGAATCACCCTCCTTTTGTCCAAGTACCGTAAGCTGCTTCAAACCGCTCCAGTCGGCACCGAAAGCCGACATATCACTGACACGGCTCGTCAGCGTCGTGTTCACGGGTTGCAGCGATTCGGCTTCGGTTGCTCCGTTCGGAACGACAACGCGAAGTGGAATCCTCATTCCCGAGGACGGCATATCGGCAAACCTCTTATGCGGCTCCTTCTGATACCAATAGGCTGTGCTGCTGTAGTCAGCGATCTCTTCATTCGCATGGCCATGCTCTATCGTGAAGCGAATTGACTGTTTAAACGGAATGGCGTCAAGAATGTGGAAACGGTACGCGGCGATTCGCCCGAGCGAGTCATCTTTCACGATAAGGCCGTGGTAGGGAGCGGCGAACTCTCCCTGGTTGAAGTACCATCCGCTCGTGAAGTAGTCCTCTGTTCCGGTTCCGTAGAGAGAAGGATGCTTCTCGCCATCCACATAGACCATCTCATCCCCTTCAAGATATTGCAGCCCGCCGTGATAGCTCTGCATGCTCATGTTCAGACCCACAAAATGCCCTTCGCCGCTCGCGTCGAGAACCACATAGTTCTCCTTGCTGCTTGTTCGGATGTCGCGCCTCCAGCTTGCGTGAAAATACGCGACGCTCGGTTCGAGCGGTTCTCCCATCTTGTGATACTCAATGTGATAGTAGAATGAGTTGATCTCCTGACCCGTCTGGTTTACAACCTCCACCCGGGCTGATTTCTGAAATGGCATCGGCAAGTAGCAGTAGTAGCCGCCGCTCGACATTCCCACAAATGGAGTGACATACTGTTTATACTGAAAGCCAGTGCCGAAGAAATCGCCAATCGGCACTTCGACCGATGGATATTGTTCACCGTCCCAGTACATGCGCAAAAGAATCCTGCGCAGGAAGTACTTGTCTCTGGACGCGATAGTTACCCAGATTTTCACGATGACTCCCGGACCCTCCATCTCCGCAAGCTTCGCCGTCGCACCGTCAGGAATGGATATGAAATCGCTGTTGCCTCCGCTGCGATCATAGCTCGAAATCTGAATGAGCTTGCTGTTCTTGAGATACGGGAGATGTGAGGGGGAGAGAATCTTGTCAAGAACCGACTGGGAGAAGAGTGGAAAAGACAAAACCGTCAGCAACGTAAGGACGAGTGCGATTCTTGAAATGATTCCCGACGCCCAGGATGTGGTTGCCGCCCTTTGAACCCCTTGCTTCTCAATGAGGTGGGACGCGGCCCCCTCCATAAGGGCGACAAAGAACAACGTCGAGGTTACAGACTCCTGCGCGTCAATTCTCCCCTCCTTCACAAGGAGGGGACCAAGGGGAGGTCTGTGGCGTGAGGCTATCTCTCTCATAAGATTGTTCTCCTCGCGGTAAACATACAACTGTCCAGAAGAATCACTCCGCGGCATCTTTCACGCAGCGGAATCCCACGGTCGCGTTGCGGTCGAACCCCGGTGAGACCATCAGCAGGATCTGCGGATTGTCCGCTGGCTGAGGTCCGCCCTTGATATACCACACGCTTGCCGTAGGATTGTAGTAGGAACCCCCGCGAATGATGCCAAAGTAGTAGCTTCCGTTATCGTAGACATCGTTTGTCAACTGCCACACGTTTCCGATGAGATCCATAACACCGAAGGGACTTTTCCCCGTCGGGTACGCATCGACGGGTGTCGTCTTGCCCAGGCTGTTGTTGCATCTGCTCGAATCGAACTCGGTTCCCCAGGGGTATTTCCGACCGTCAGTACCCTGCGCGGCATACTGCCATTCGACTTCCGTTGGCAATCGCTTCCCCGCCCAACGAGCATACGCTTTGGCATCTTCCAAACTCACATACACAACCGGATGGTTCTCAAATCCCTTTGGCGGATTTCCTTTCACCCAGTGCTTCAAGAAATTCGTAGCGTCTTTCGGTTTGTAGCGCGTTGCTCTCATGAAGGCGTTGAACTGCGCATTGGTCACCGGGTATTCATCCATACACAACTTCATTACTGCGATTGCGCGTCCTGCCGAATAATCGGGATACGGAATGGCTTCATTTGGACTCAGAAAGCTCCTCGCCGTGCTGAACTTGAACACGCCCGCGGGAATCTCAACCATGCCCGCTGGTGCTTTCAAAGCCAGCGATGTCCGCTCCACACGCGAGATCAGCCGCGGCGTTGCTAGTGGAACGTTGACGACGCGCTCGTCAAGAAGCTCTCGCTCATCAAAGAGCTGGATCACGAATTTCTCCTCGTGCTGGCCAAGATGCTCTCTCAGTGAGATCGTTCTGTTTCCGACCGGAAATTCCGCCGACCTGCAACTGTACGAAGGCATACCAGCCCACACGACGATCTTCTTCCCTCTCGATGCTTCGAAATAGAGCGAATCCTGATCAACCCGAACCTTTAGGAGATTGGGGAACATCGCAACGCAGTCCACGTTCCCCTCGCGCCGCGTGCCCAGCCACGACCTACTGAATCCGTCCACAGTGACAGGGATGAGTGTCTTGCCGCCAGAATTCGCGGCGTTGAGCTCCTCGTGATGCCAGAGACTCACATAGTGTGAATCGCTGGAAAAGGGCGCTTCGAAAAGCGGGCCGCTGTGCCCATCTGGCTTCAGACTATAGACTGTGTAGAGCGATTTGGAAGGTGTCGGCCACTTGTTGACCCAGATGCTGTCGACCGTCGTCGGGAGCAGCGGTACCCAATCTCGACTTAAGAATGCGGACGAGTTCTCGCGGAGGATTTTCGTGGTGCGGCCCAGATACTCGAACTCGTCATCAACCCAGTCAGGCCTGCCGGGTCTCATAATGTTCATTTCGACACCGTAACCGTTGAAAAACGAAACGGCGATCTCTCGATGGATTCTCCCTTCAGCGAGCTGCAGTACGCGGAAAATCGCGAACTCCGGCTTGATCAACTTATTGAGATTGAGCGGTGGAGGCATGAAGATGGCATCGTGGACTCGGCCAGCGACAATCCCGGGCATGTCTTTCGGTACAGCCATCCCCTCGCTGTAGAGAATAATGCCTGGTTTCACACGGTCGGCGGCCGCCTGGAACTCCTTGCTTGATTCGCCCCACGTGTCCAAGACCACGCCATCTGCATCGATTTCCCGCAAAAGCGCCTCCATCCCTTTGATATGATCTTCGTGCCTCGTGCTCTCGTCCCATGGATTGTACGATATGAAGTATCTCGCCGCACGCTTGTGGGTAACATTCGCCTGCCGCCGCAACTCAGCGAGTCCCCCCGGCAGATCCCGATACATATCCCATTGGTTTCGCTGATCAAGACCAAGTCGCGGCCACGTTGGCCAAATCGTGTATGCTTCGTAGCCTCCTAGAACCTTGTCCTGTTCGGCGAGGAACTTGTCGTATGCGTACTCGCCTCTGAAGCGCTCGTAGTATTGTTGATCCCATGCAAATTGAAGCAGCAGGAGGTAGCTGTGACGAATCCACTTCAGGTCCTGGCGCTCGAACAGCCCGTTGTCGAATGTTTCGAGATCGTACAGCCAGCGCTCCTGGAACATCATACGCAAACCATCGCGCCAATCGCCTCGATGGTCATCGACGTAAAACGCATACTGGACGAAGCCACCCGGCTCCAAGACCGTTCTGAATCGTCGTACCTCGGCCTTCGATGACTCTGTGCGCCTCGCAAGAGCAGTTAGTGAGCGAGTTGAGGTGACATTGACATCACAAAATCCCAACTCCCACGCATTGTCCGGCAGAACAACGCCAACGGGACCGGCTCCCGGACGAAAGAGCTGCGATCTGCTGAGACGATGGATGAATGTCTGCGGACCAGCGGAGATGATGTACACACGATCGTTCCCGACGCCGAGCGGAACAACATTGGAGATCTGTTGTTTCCGGCCAGAAGAATTTCGGAATGTCACGACTGCTTTCCAGCCTCGCTGAAATCCTTTCTCGAACTTCACAGAACCGACGATGCCCGAGCTAAAGGACCATCTGATGCTGTCCCCTTCAACTACAGCAGTCGACGCCAATGAGCTGACAACCGTATCGTTCAACTCATAGGTGAAGAGGGGCAGAGTGTCTCTGCATTGAACTCTGCCTCCGTCGCGTGCCTGATACCCTGAGACTCCGACTCCGCGACTTGTGAAAAGCTCCAGCGACTTGATGAACTGAGCTGTTGCTTGAGACGAAGCATAGAAGATCGTCAGCGTTAAATAGAGAAATAGTCTCGTCCCTTTGTCCAT
>JBBTCR010000683.1:0-15091 GCA_038043105.1 Bacteroidota bacterium | reverse complement strand
AAAGGAGGTGTGGGCAAATCAACCGTCGCTGTCAATCTTGCGGTCGCGCTCGCGCAGGACGGAGCAAACGTCGGACTGGTTGATGCTGATGTGTACGGCCCTAGCATCCCGCTGATGTTTGGCATTAACGATCGTCCTCGGGTATCACAGAACAAGTTGGTTCCGCTGGAGAAGTATGGCGTCAAGATCATGTCGATCGGATTTCTCGTTGACCCGATGCAAGCAGTAATCTGGCGTGGACCCATGGCCAGTGGAGCCGTCAAGCAGTTCATGGGAGACGTGATCTGGGGCGACCTCGACTATTTGATTTTTGACCTTCCCCCTGGAACTGGTGACATTCAGTTGACGCTTGTGCAGACGATTCCCCTCACGGGGGCGGTCATCGTCACGACACCGCAAGACGTTGCGCTGGCAGATGCTCGCAAGGGTCTCGTGATGTTCAACAGGGTGAACGTGCCGATTTTTGGGATTGTAGAGAATATGAGTTACTACATCTGCGGTCACTGTGGCCATCGTGAAGACATCTTTGATAGCGGTGGCGGAAGTCGCACGGCGACGGAGTTGGGAGTCCCGTTCCTCGGAGAGATTCCGATTGATACCAAAATCCGCGTCGGGGGAGACAATGGCAAGCCGATTGTGGTGATGGAAGAGAATTCCCCGCAGGCGCAGACGATTCGACAGATTGCCCGAAACCTGGCGGCACAGGTGAGCATCAGGAATATCACGGCGCCACAAATTCCGAAGGTGGAAATTATTCTCGGGAACCAGAATTAGTGAGTTCCAACATGCTTACTCGGGAAGCCATACAGGAGAGCCTGACAACAATCCGTCCTTATCTGATCGAGGATGGGGGAGACGTAGAGTTGGCGCGAGTGACAGATGATGGGATTGTGGAGGTCAGGCTGACTGGGTCATGCCAATCATGCCCGATGTCCATTATGACGCTGCGTGCCGGCATCGAGCGAGCGTTGATGCTCGCGCACCGGGAGGTGAAGAGAGTAGAGCAAGTTCGTTAATTGGGAGGGGGAAACGAGGGGGGAATCAGAGCGCCGGTGGATGTTGCCGACGCTTTTTTATTTCTCTTTGAGCTCGACTTCGAAGAGCTTGCCATCCTTCAGCTTGACAATTCTGGCGGGGTACTTTTTCACAAGTTCGTAGTTGTGTGTTGCCATCAGGACGGCTGTGCCGCGCATATTGATTTTCTTCAGGAGCTCCATAATCTCTGCCGACGCAGCGGGATCCAGGTTTCCCGTTGGCTCATCTGCGAGGAGAAGGGAGGGGGCATTGACGATTGCGCGGGCGATGACGACGCGTTGCTGCTCGCCTCCGGAGAGCTCTTGGGACATCTGATTGCGCTTGTGGCTCAAACCCACATCTGCCAGCGCGTGGAGGACCCGCTTCTTGATCTCACTTCGCCTCGTGTTCGTCACGTAGAGCGCGAACGCAACATTCTCGTAGACGTCGCGGTCGTCAAGAAGTTTGAAATCCTGAAAGACGATGCCGAGCCATCTGCGCAGGTGGGGAATCTCCCGCGACTTGGTGATCGCCGAATCATAGTCGGCTACTTTCACTGTGCCCGTCTCCGGCTTCAGATCCATATAGAGAAGCCGGAGGAGCGAGCTCTTCCCCGCCCCTGTCTGACCGACAAGATAGGTGAATTCTCCTGCCTTCATGGAGAAATTGAGACCCCTCAAGACGGGTTCTCCGTCGAACGAGACTGTTATGTCTTTGAGCTCAACCATTTGTTTTTTGCGAAGTACGCAGCGAGCTTGATGGCTTCCAACATGCTGGAGATGTTGGCTTTTCCCTTGCCCGCGATATCGTACGCCGTGCCATGGCCTGGCGATGTGCGAATGACCGAGAGGCCCGCAGAGAAGTTTACAACTTTTTCGAATGAACTCATCTTTATTGGGATCAGGCCCTGATCATGGTACATGGCCACAATCGCGTCATACGATTTATATGCACCGGTCCCGAAGAATGCGTCAGCCGGAAAAGGCCCATCAGCTTTGATGGCTTGGGTCTGGAGCTCGCGCAGCGCTGGAATGACGATTTCCTGTTCTTCACTCCCGATCAAGCCTTGTTCTCCCGCGTGCGGGTTGAGGGCGAGGATGGCGATTCGCGGTGTTTTGATCCTGAAATCGCGCCTGAGCGATCCGTCGACGATCATTACCTTTTCGACGATCTTCTCCTTGTTGATGTGCTCGGTGACGTTCCGAAGAGCTGTGTGGATGGTCACGAGCCCGACGCGCATGCGGTCAGCAACAAGCATCATGGCCACTTTCTGAGAGCGGCTGAGCAGGGCAATCATTTCTGTTTGGCCTGGGAAATTGTACCCAGCCATGTTGAGCGCCTCTTTGGAAACTGGGGCCGTCACCATCGCATTTGCTTTTCCGGATGTGCAGAGTTCAACAGCTTTTTCGATTGCCACCCCGGCCGACTTTCCCGCTGCCTTCGTTGCCATTCCATGGTGAATATCTGCCCAAAGGCCGTCGCCAACATCCAGGACAGGGATCGTGGAGAGATCCTTCCAAGGAAATACGACTTTCTGCAGCCTCTGTTTGACCTTTGATGATCCACGTAGGTGGTCGAAGATATTGAGCGGCCCAACAAGAAGTGGAGTACACACTCTTCGGATAGAAGCGTGGGCAGCCGCTTTCAGAGCGATCTCGGGACCTATCCCATTGAAATCGCCGATCGTGATTGCAATTGTCGGTTTCACAAATTCTCTGTCTGACTGAGAACAAACGCGCCGTTCTTGTTTGGATCGATGAAAACTAATCTTCGTTTCAGGCGCTCGTACGTCCAAATCTCCGTTGGAGCCCCGCCAGGTTGAAGCAATTTCTCGGTTTTTTGTGGAGGTCCGTACAAGATATAGATGCGGCCGCGATCTGTTTTGTAGCCGTCCCCCTCGCGAACAGTCGAAAACTTCCGAAGCGCTTCATCAACTCTGTAGTAGTATTCGGCCATCACTTCGTTGTACGCGGTGGTTGTGTCGCGATCGCGCGATTTCCAGAATCTGTGAAATGCCTCAGCGCGTCGAGCCGGTGAGCCTGACTGCATCGTAGCAATTTCGTCTTCCGTCGCGATGTGTCGCAAAGCGTCGAGAGCAAGCTCGGGGTTTATGAGTGAGAATGGCTTGTTCGGCCATACGACTCGGAAGGTATGCGCTTGTTTTCTTGTGACTTGTCCGGCAGTGTATTCGATATCCAACCTAAACGATCCGGGTTCCAGTTTCTCAAATGGAAGAGGAGTGAAACATGCCGTCCAGCGGAATGCTGAAGGCGCTGTTTTGTATTGCATCGTGCCGTTTTGAGTCACAAGCTTCAACAAACCGCCCTGGGTGATAAACTCGGCCCCGCTGAAATCCTGAACCCGAGGTCCGAGCCCATCGAGCTGGCCTTGTAGTTTCCAGCGAACTGAGATGGTCTGCTGGCTCTCGGGTTGAAGGATCTGTGAGAGGAGACCGCCGCGGCCGCCAAAAATAACATTGCCCCCACGATTGACGGGGACAAAATCATCCATCGACGCAACTGGAGCTCCACTTTGCGTGAGGATCGGGTTTGATACTTCAAGGGTCGCGAGTCTTGGTACGGTCGCGGTCACGCGCCTGTTCCGCTCCAGAAATGCGCGGCCGGATTCACGGTCATCAAGACTGAACACGATGCTATACGTGCCTGCTGGAACTGAGAACGAAATGGCGTCCTGCAGATCGGGGGCGTGGTCAGTCTCTCTCGTGGCGGTTGCTCGTGTGAGAGAGATCTGACGGATGTCGCGGGCGACCGAGACCTTCTGTTCGTTGAGAAGCTCGACAACGAGCTCCCCTCGTGCAATATAGGCCGCACGCTGCACCGAGCCTTCGTTACGGACGAAAATGAAAAAATTCTGGCCGATCCTGTAATGAACATTGACAATGGCTTTCGATGTATCCTCTCCGAAGAGTGCGACAACCTCGTAGGTGATCGGCTGAAGAAGAAATCGAGGCTCAGTCTGTTCTTGCTCGGGTTGAGCTGCAGCCGGGAGGGGCAGACTCAGTGCTGCAAGCACGAGAATTCTAAGATATTGCGAGGTCATGGAGTATGGATGTGTTTTGTTTTCCGACAATTTTGTTGGGGTTCAAGATATTCGTGGGATCAAAGATCTGCTTGACCTGTTGAAATAGACTGTAGATCTCTGATCCGTACAGGCGTTCCAGAAAAGGCGTGCGAACGAAACCATCCCCGTGCTCGCCGGAGAGTGTGCCACCGAGCGAGATTGCGAGGTCGTTGACTTCGGATGCAATGAGATCGATCCGCCGATAGTGGTCGAGATTCTTGAGGTCAACAAACGTCGCGCAATGGATGTTCCCTGAACCGGCGTGACCGTAGGCAGAGAATTCAATTTCGTATCGTGAAAGGATCTCTTTGAGTCCTTTGATGTACGCCGGCAAGTTGACAATGGGAACTGCAGCGTCTTCTACAAAAGACGTTTTGCCGGTCGATTTATCGCCATTGATGCGCTGGCTCACCGCCTCCCGCAGGTCCCAAAGTTCTTTTCGCTCAGCTTCTGTGAGAAATGGTAGGTAAGCAGAAACGCCCACGCGCTTGACGACTTGCTCCAACCTCACCAAGCAATCTCGCAGATCCTCCGGGGAATCACCTTCAAACTCATAATAGAGCATTGCCTTCGCATCGGAGCGGACCAGCTTTGAAGAGGCTGGCGTCAAACCTTGACCAAGTGCAAGGTATGTGTCATCCAGAATTTCGATCGCGCTGGGACTCAGCTCAAGCGTCTGAAGCACGGCCTCCGCGGCTGACTCATAGTCCGGGAAGTACGCCGCGGCGCCTAGCCGAAATGGAGAGGGCGTCGCGAGACGCAAAGTTGCTTGAACAACAACAGCAAGCGTTCCCTCCGAACCAACAACGATTTTCCGTGCATCAAAATCCTTACCCTTTACCGCATCGTGCAGATTGTATCCGGAGGAGTTTTTGGGAACTTTCGGGAATCTCCGGAGAATCAAATCACGATTCTTCATCAAAAGGCCATGCAAACGGAAATAATTGTCGCGGTACGTTCTTGAATAGAGAAGGCCCGATTCCGTATAGGTCGATCGGATCGTCGCAAGCTCACCGTTGGAGAGCACGACCATCAACGACTCCACGTGATCCTTTGTCGCTCCGTACTTCACCCCGTGTGCGCCTGCAGCATTCGTCGCAATCATACCTCCAACGGTGCACTGCTTTCCGCTGGCAGGATCAATCGGGAAGAACCTCTTGTACTCACGAAGGAGCTCATTCAACTGAGCCAGGACGAGACCCGGTTGAACCTCGGCCGAGTCACCACGCACATCGAGAAGGCGGTTCATACGCTGCGTGAAATCAATGACCACTCCGAATCCCACAGCCTGCCCTGCGAGTCCGGTAGCACCACCTCTCGGAATTACAGCAATTTCATTTTCGTAGCAAAACCGAAGTATGCTCTGGACATCCTCAATATCCTTCGGGAAGGCGACGGCTACGGGAAGAATCTTGTACCAACAAGACGCTGTGCTGTATGCTTCGCGGGTCTTGTTGTCGAAGAAGCATTCCCCCTTGACGATCTCCTTCAACCCACGTTCGATAGTTGAGTAGGATGGAAGCATCGATTCGGATTGGAGATGATGATGTGCCAAACAAAAGTAAGAAGAAATGGAGTGAAGGGCAATTCATTGCAGGTGCACACGTTCGACCGTACACGCGTTGTACTATTTCCAGCGCCTGAGGAATTCAGTCAGCAGACGAACGCCGACGCCGGATCCACCTTTTGGTGTGTAGTCTGAGTTCTCCTCGAGTATCGCTGTCCCTGCGATATCGAGATGAACCCACTTGTAGTTGCCGATGAATTTCTTAAGGAACCATGCACCGGTGATAGCACCTGCCCATCGCCCGCCGACATTTCTGACATCAGCAACATCACTCTTGATGAGCTTCTCATATTCGTCGAACATGGGGAGAGGCCAGACGCGCTCGTACGTTCTTTCACCTGCCGCTTTCAACTTTTTCATCAACCCTTCGTCGTTTCCCATCATACCCGATGCGTGGTGACCGAGCGCAACGACACAAGCTCCGGTGAGTGTTGCGAGATCGATCACGGCGGCTGGCTTAAACTTCTCCGCGTAGGCCAATGCGTCGGCAAGGATCAGCCTTCCTTCCGCGTCGGTATTGTCAACTTCGGATGTCTTGCCACCGTAGTGGCGGAGAATGTCACCCGGGCGGATGGAACTGCCGCTCGGCATGTTTTCGACCGCGGGGATTAGCCCGACGAGGTGAACCGGAAGCTTCAGCCGTGCAACGGCTTCAAATGTGCCGATCACGGCGGCTGCGCCCGACATATCCATCTTCATCTCCGCCATATTGGCCGACGGCTTAATCGAGATCCCACCAGTGTCAAATGTCACGCCCTTGCCAACGAGAACGATTGTTTTCTTCGAAGGTTGCCCGTACTCGAGTATGATGAAGCGGGGAGGATGCGCACTCCCTTGGCTCACGCCCATCACACCGCCCATGCCAAGCTCTTTGATCTCGCGTTCGTCAACCACTGTGGCAGAGTACCCACAGCGCTCGGCAGATTGCCAAGCGGCGTCTGCAAGGGTCTCGGGATAAATCTCGTTGCCCGGGGCGTTCGCAAGATCGCGTGCCAAGCATGTAGCCTCCGACACGGTCTGTGCATAGCGAACAGCCGCTTCCCCTGTCTTAAGCAAGCTTGTTCTTTCCGTATAGAATGTGATTTCGCTCAGCGCTGCGTTTTCATCATTCTTCTTGGTGATGTACTTATCGAATTTATAGAGGGAAAGGAAGGCGCCTTCCGCCATGGCCGCAATGACATCACTCGCTTGTCGATCGATTCGTGGGAGAGCGAGGGCAAGCGATTTGGCTTTGAGGGACCTGGCGCGCTTGGCCGCCGTCGCAGCAACCCGCCGAAATTTTTCGATGGTCAATTTCTTTCGCTCGCCGAGGCCCACCAGAAGCAATCGACGTGGAGCGGTTGCCTTTTGCAGATACACGATCGCGGATTCTCCGTCTTTTCCCTTGAAGTCACCGGCCTCCGCGGCAGGGATGCGTGCACCGAGTTTGTGACTGAGAACGTTAATCTCCTGTTGGAAGAACCGCCCGTCTTGATGAATGCAGACGGCGAGAACGTCAGCTTTGATTCGGTTGAGCAAAGATTGTCGAAAGGAAAGCTTCATGGTGACTCCATCAATTGACATAATGTTGCGCTCTATCCAAGACTGCAGCAACAACTTCGGAGAGCGAAGCGTTTCGAACGCGCGCGCCGGCGGCGTTCTTGTGCCCGTTGCCGCCAAACTCACGCGCAAGTTTGTTGACCTCAATATCTCCTTTGGATCGCAAACTCACCTTGACGCCCTCTTGTAGCTCTGTGAACATCAAGCCGACCCGCACTCCACGAAGGCCGAGCGTGTATGTCACGAAGTTTTCGGTGTCCTCTTCCTTCGTGCGCGTCTGGTCGAACATTGCCCTCGTTACCGTGATATACGCAACTGTGCCGTTGTGCGCAAGCTGAAGCGTGCTGAGAGCTTGTCCCAGAAGCTGAACGCGGGTCGCACTTCCTTGTTCGTACAACTGATGGTAGGTATCAACCGGATCGGCGCCGCGGTCAATCAGATGTGCGATAATGCGATGAACATCGGAATCGGTTTTCGGAAAGCGGAAGGAGCCGGTATCCGTCATGATTGCAGCGTAGAGCGGTCCGGCAACGTCTCTCGTCAAAGCCTCTTCGTCGAGGAACGCGATGAGGTGGTAGAGGATTTCACCGGTGGCGGTTGACGGTTCGTCGATGATGTAGAGATCCGCAAAATCCGCTTTGTTGAGATGGTGGTCAATGCAGATCTTAGTGGCTTGACTCTGCAGAACGAACGGCTTGAGACTCTCAAGGCGGTCTGGGTGATTGGTGTCGAGGATGAAGATTACATCCGCAGAGAGGACGAGATCTCGATGAAGCGCAGGATCGAATTGGAGTACAGCGTTGTCTGGATCCAAGAACTCACAATTCAAGGGCGTTGCGCTGTGATTCAGTATGACAGCTTCTTTCCCCTTTGCCATCAGAAACCGCGCCAGCGCCAGCTCGCTCCCGATTCCGTCAGGGTCCGGATTGATATGAGTTGTTAGAACAAAGCGCTTGCCGCGTTGAATAATCTTACGACATTCTTCAAACTCATTATGCACGAAAAAGCCTCCGATTGTCCAGGGATAAAAAAAGGTGTGACTGACCGAATCAGCCACACCTTCTCCGTAATGCTCAAACCATCACTGAACAACCCATGTATCTCCCGAACTAAGAAGTTTTGTCATGTCGCCTTCGCCTCGCTTTTCTTTCGCGAAGGAGATTTGCCGTTCCATTTCCTGCTCATACACAGGACGGTCTATCGCAAGGAAGATTCCCACCGGCCGGGGTAGATGCGGCTTGTAGGTCATGTCGGCGAGAATAAACGAAAGCGTTGTGTCTTTCTCATTGTGGACGAGAAGGTCGCTGACCGAATACTTTCCATCCTTCAACGAAACAGCCTCAGGGCTGAATCCGTTGAGCCGAATGCCCTTGTCCTTTTCCTTTCCAAAGACGAGCGGCTTGCCGTGTTCGAGAAAGACAACGCTATCATCCTTCGTCTCTTTCTCCGTAAACTGGAAAAACGCTCCGTCATTGAACACGTTGCAATTCTGGTAAATCTCCACAAACGACGTTCCCTTGTGTTCCGCAGCTCGCTTGATGATGCTCTGCATCTGCTTCGGATCTCGATCAAGTGATCGGGCGACAAACGTTGCGCTTGAGCCAAGGGCGAGTGAGGCAGGATTGAAGGGGTAGTCTAACGATCCGTAGGGGGTCGACTTTGTAATCTTACCCACTTCGGACGTCGGGGAATATTGTCCCTTCGTCAGCCCGTAGATTTGATTGTTGAACAGGAGGACATTGATATCGAGGTTGCGGCGCAAGAGATGGATGAAGTGGTTGCCGCCGATGCTCATGCCGTCGCCATCGCCGGTCACAACCCACACGGAAAGGTCGGGTCGTGCCATTTTCAGGCCGGATGCGATAACGGTCGCGCGACCGTGGATTCCGTGGAACCCGTAAGTATTCATATAGTATGGGAAGCGACTGGAACAACCGATCCCAGAAACGAACACCATCTTATGCCGTGGGATGCCCAAATCCGGCATGACGCGCTGCGTCTGAGCGAGGATCGAATAGTCACCGCATCCTGGGCACCAGCGGACGTCTTGATCGCTCTGGAAGTCTTTCGATGAGTACTTAGCAGCCTCCGTGACGATCGTGCTCCTCAGGATTTCATCAACGAGTGTGCTCATTTCTTCCCTTTCAGAATTTCCTCAATTTCTTTTTCGATCTCGATCGACTTGAACGGGAGACCCCGTACCCTGTTGAAGCCAATTGCCGGAACAAGGTACTTCGATCGCAGAATCTTGATCAACTGGCCGAGGTTGATCTCGGGGACCAAGACTCGCTTGAACTTGTACAGAATCTCGCCAAGGTTCTTCGGCATCGGGTTCAGGTAACGGAGATGCAGATGGGACACAGGGTGCCCTTTCTGGCGCTGACGGGCAACCGCGCTCTTGATTGCCCCGTAGGTTCCGCCCCAACCAACAACCAGCAAATCCCCGTCCGGATCGCCTTCGACAGTGGCAAGTGGAATGTCGTCTGCAATGCGCTCGATCTTCTCGGCTCGCAAGTGCACCATCTTCTCATGGTTCTCGGGATCATAGCTGACGTTGCCGGTTATGTGTTCCTTCTCCAATCCACCAATGCGGTGTTCAAGTCCTGGCGTGCCAGGAATCGCCCATGGCCGCGCAAGGGTTGCTTCATCGCGCGAGTAGGGGAAAAATCCTTCCGGGTTTGTCCGAAACTCTGGGGACATATCAGGCAACTTGTTGAAATCCGGAATGAGCCAAGGCTCGGAGCCGTTGCCAAGGTAGCCGTCGGAGAGCAGCATCACTGGCGTCATGTATTTCAGAGCAATGCGGGCGGCCTCAAATGCTGCGTCGAAGCAGTCCGATGGTGTCGCCGCTGCGATGACGGGCACCGGGGCCTCGCCATTTCGCCCATAGACGGCCTGCAGCAAATCGGCCTGCTCGGTCTTCGTCGGCAATCCGGTGCTTGGACCACCACGCTGGATATTGCAGATGATCAACGGCAGCTCAACCATCACTGCGAGACCGATCGCTTCGGACTTCAGCGCAACGCCCGGACCGCTGGTCGTCGTTACGCCCAACGCGCCGCCGAATGAGGCACCGAGAGCGGAGCAAATGCCTGCGATCTCGTCTTCAGCCTGGAAGGTCTTCACACCGTAGCTCTTGTAGAACGAAAGCTCGTGCAGAACATCGCTCGCGGGCGTGATTGGGTAGCTGCCCAGGAAGAGGTCGAGCTTTGCTTTCTTCGCCGCGGCCATTAACCCCCAGGCCAATGCTTGATTTCCTGTAATGTTGCGGTAGCGACCTGGAGCGAGCTTTGCCGGTCCGACTTCGTACCGAACAGAAAAAATCTCTGTTGTCTCGCCGAAGTTCCAGCCCGCCTTGAGGACCCGGAGGTTGGCCTCCAGAATGTCAGGCTTATCTTTGAACTTGCTCTTGATCCACTCAATGGTGGTTTCCAAAGGCCTGTTGTAAATCCAGTACATCATTCCAAGTGCAAAGAAATTCTTCGAGCGATCCACAAGCTTGCTTGAGATGTTCAGGTCCTGGAGCGCCAACGCTGTCAGCTTGCTGATATCGACTTCGTGCATACGATATTTGTCCAGGGAACCATCATGGAGAGGGCTCTGTGAGTAGCCAGAGAGTCTGAGATTTTTCTCGTTGAATCCATCCGTGTTCACGATGATGGTGCCGCCGTCAATAAGGCTGCCGAGATTGACCTTCAGTGCCGCTGCATTCATCGCTACGAGAACGTCGCACTGATCGCCCGGCGTATTGATTTCGGTGCTGCCGAAATGGATCTGGAAACCGCTGACTCCAAACAGGGTTCCGGCCGGTGCGCGGATCTCTGCGGGGTAATCAGGGAGGGTGCTCAAGTCGTTCCCCAGAATCGCCGTTGTGTTTGTGAACTGCGTTCCGGTTAGCTGCATCCCATCGCCGGAATCACCAGCGAATCGTATCGTGACTTCGTCGAGGTTCTCAACTCGTTTCTCAGCCATAACGCAATTATTCCCTAGGGTTGTGTTGTGGTCGGTACGCCAAGTGCTTGAAAAACTTGACTAATGTACTTACGATTTCAACCAAAAGTCAAGGTAAGCCAGTTTACCTCTCTAACGCCGCCGTATCCTTGTTCGTTCCTCTCGCACGTTCTTCGTGATGGGATAAGTAAACAAACAGCTTATCGCGATGGTTGGCACGATGGGCTTGACATCGAATGACGATGTGCCAGGTGGCCTACTCTCTCACCACCCAAACTTTCACCTTTCCGTTAATCCCAGCGGGAAGTCTGACATCGACGTTGTAGATGCCTAGAGCTTTGATGGAATCTGCAAGTTCAACTTGTCGCTTGTCAACTGTGAACCCTTTTTCCTTCAGCGCGTCTGCAATCATCTGAGAGGTAACCGAGCCGAAGAGCTTGTCCTCCTCGCCGACTTTCATCTGGATGGTGATGGAGATCTTCTCAAGCTCAACGGCGAGTTTCTCTGAGGTTCTCTTCTCCTTTTCGAGCCGCCGCGCGTGCTGTTTTTTTTCTTCTTCGAGTTGGCGAACGCTGCTCGCCGTGGCTTGATACGCGATGTTTCGAGGAATGAGGTAGTTCCTCGCGTAGCCCTCTTTGACCTCGACGACATCGCCGACGCGGCCAAGCTGCTCAAAGTCCTGTCGCAGAATCACTTTCATACTGACACTCCTCCAATATGTTCAAAGCATGATGGCCTACTTCACGGCGTCCGAAACAAATGGGAGCAACGCAAGATGTCGCGCCCTCTTGATAGCGGTCACGAGCAAACGCTGGTGCCTTGCACATGTTCCGGTGATACGCTTTGGAATGATTCGGCCCTGCTCGGAGATGAATCGTTGAAGCCTCTTTTCATTCTTGTAATCAATATATGATTCCTTGCTTTCGCAGAAACGGCAAGTACGTTTCTTTCGCACTTGACTGGATGCAGACCGCTGACCCGGGCCGCTTCGTGGTGTTGATCTGGTATACAGTGCCATGTGTTATTTACCTTCCTTGTTCTTGCGTGACGTTATGGATGCAGCTTGGCGGAATTCCCTGCTACGCTACGCCGTTGTCCCCAACTTTTTCGACCTCTTGCACGCCGCCGATTGCCTTGGCGGGCTCTTCCGCTTTTGCTTCGGCGGTTGGGAGTTCACCAGCCAGCAGCGACGGCGCGATTCGTGCTTTCAGAGCCTTCTTGTCTAGTGCAATGGTAAGGTAACGAAGGATGTTTTCGTCGAGAAAGTAATGGCGTTCTAGTTTTGCCACCACATCGCCGGGGGCAGAGAACTCAACGACAACGTAGAAGCCATTGTTCTTTTTCTTGATCGGGAAGGCAAAGCGTTTGCGTCCCCACTTCACCATCTCACGAATTTCACCATTGTTCTTTACGATGAGGTCTTTGACCTTCTCAATCACGGCATCGATCTGGTGATCGTCGAGGGAAGCGTTGACGATGAAGGTGGACTCGTAGATCTGTTTGGTGTGATTCATAGATGATTCCCTTCGGACTGTTATGAATACTTGGCCCCAGCACTTGAGTCGCTCCGCTGGAGCAGGGGTGAATTAGATTATGAATTGCAAATTGTAGATTTTGGACCGAAAATCTTGCCTCCATGGTCTTGGATGATTTCAACCATCAAGTTCCTTGTTATAGATGTTCATCGCTTTCTGAAGACCATCAATAACCACAGAAAGACACGCGTCTTTGGCTCGCTCGATCATCGCTGTTGCCAGTGGGCGCTCCTCTTCTGTGAACGGATCGAGCACATACTCCGCCATCACGGCTTTCTCCTTGGGGGTGATCGCCGAGGCTATACCGCAGCGCAAGCGAGGGAATTCCTCAGACTGCAGGTGATAGATGATGGAATACAACCCGTTGTGTCCCCCATCGCTGCCTGCCGTCCGTAGCCGCAAGCGTCCGAGCGGAAGCTGGAAATCGTCGCAAACAACAAGCAACCGATCGAGGGGCACGGCAAACCGCTCTTGGATTTCGAGGACCGCAATGCCGCTCTGGTTCATGTACGTGAGCGGCTTGACCAACCCAAGTGCGTGGACTTGGAAGGAGGCATGCGCAATCAGGTATTCGCCGCGACCGGGTTTGAAAGCGATTTCCAGTTCTTTAGCAATCCGATCGACAACTTCGAACCCGATGTTGTGCCTGGTCCCTTCATAGCGGCTGTCGGGGTTGCCAAGACCGATGACAAAGAGCATAACGCCACGAGTGGATCAGGCGGACTGCTTTTTCTCAGCCGGCACAACTGCTTTGGCCCCTGCGCCCTCTTTGGCAACTTCCTCGGCGCCTTCCTCCACCTTCTTACCCTTACCGATGACTTCGGGCTCTGCCGGTGCAGCTTCGGCCGGGACAGCGCCAGGAGCGACTTCCGCTTCCTTCAATACCGTCGGCGGCACGATGGCCACCACCGTGCTGTTCTCGTTTTCAAGGACCTTCACGTTCGGGATGTTGAGATCGCGCACGTGAATGGATTTGTTGATCTCCAGGCTTTCAACATTGACTTCGATGTGATTCGGGATGTTCTTTGGCAGACACGAAACGCGCAGTCGGTGGATGATGTGCTGAAGGATGCCTCCATCCTTGACACCTTTTGCTGTTCCAACCACCGCGAGGGGCACTTCGATCGTGAGTTCCTCATTCTCGCTCAGGCCGAACATGTCGAAGTGTACTGGGCGGTCGGTCACGGGATCAAATTGCACATCTCGCAGGATGCACGTATGCGATGAACCATCGTCCAACTTCAAGTTGATGATATGAGCCGCTGAGGACCGATACAGAGGCTGGAGGGTCAATTCTCCCATTGCGATAGGGATGTTTGGTTGCCCGTGCCCGTAGAAGATTCCAGGGATCTTGCCCGATCTCAAGAGTTTCTTGGCTCTCTTGCCAAGATCCTTCCTGATTTCGGCGGTGATTGTTATTTCAGACATTGTACCTTCTCCTCAATTAGATCTTGTCCTTGTCGATGTCGAACAGGGAGCTGATGGATTGGTTGTTATGTGTTCGTAAGATTGCCTCGGCAAAGAGTCTCGCAACGGAGCGGAGCTCGATCTTGGGCGAAGCTTCCTTCAGGGGAATCGAGTCCGTTACGACAAGCGTGGTCACGGCCGATTTGTTGATTCGCTCTAATGCTTTTCCGGAGAGTATGGGATGAGTGCAGGCGCCGTAGACCTCTTTTGCCCCGTTCTCTCTAAGGGCAGCGACCGCGTTCACAAATGTACCCCCCGTGTCGATCAAATCGTCGACAATCAAAACATTTTTACCTCTCACGTTCCCGATAATGTTCACGACTTCCGCTTCGTTCACTTTCGGCCTGCGCTTGTCGATCAGAATCAGGTCGGCTTCCAGGCGTTTTGCGTAGGAGCGTGCCATTCTGAGGCTGCCAACATCAGGAGAAACGACGGCGAGATTGGGAATTTTCTTTTTCCGGAAGTAGTCGGAGAATACCGCTGAAGCGTACAAGTGATCGAGCGGAATATCAAAGAATCCCTGAATCTGCGCAGCGTGCAGATCCATCGTGATGACACGATCAGTGCCTGCCTCTGTTATCAGATTAGCGACAAGCTTTGCTGTAACAGAAACCCGGGGCTGATCCTTTCGATCCTGCCGTGCATAACCGTAGTAGGGGATGACCGCTGTTACGCGTCTCGCCGATGCCCGCTTCGCTGCATCGATGAGAATCAACAGCTCCATCAAGTTGTCGGCTGGAGGTTGAGTCGATTGCACAACAAAAACATCGTCGCCCCGGATATTGTCGCTGTACTTGACCCAGATCTCTCCGTCGCTGAAGTTCCTGATGTCAAGCCTGCCGAGCGATGCTCCAGCAGCTTTGGCAATTTTCTCTGCCAGTGGACGGTTTGCTCTTCCCGAAAAGATTTTTAGGTCGCTCATAACTTCCTCGAAATT
>JBBTCR010000682.1:0-3994 GCA_038043105.1 Bacteroidota bacterium | reverse complement strand
CAGCTAACATGTTTTTCCTTTTTCATTTTTCATTTTTCATTTTTATTTCTCCTTTCTGGTTGTGCGGGCTGCCCGTATTCGTTTACCGGCGCCTCTGTGCCGCCGCATCTGAAAACCATTGCCATTCCGATTGTGGAGGACCAGAGCGGCTACGGGGATCCGACATTGCGTGATCAGTTCTCAAGGGAGCTCCTTCAGCGGTTTATCAATGACAACACGCTCCAACCGGCGGAACGCAGTTCGGCTGATTCCTTTCTCGAAGGAGTCATTACGTCGGTCAAGGACGCACCTGTCGTTGTGGAAGGGGGCGACCGGGTTGCGAAACGGCGAATCACGGTCACCGTGCACATGACTTTTCAGGATGTCAAGCTTCGCAAGAAGGTGTGGGAAAAAGACTTTACGCAGTGGGGGGACTATCCCTCGGGGGGAGGACTAACACAACGCAATGCGGGAATTGGTGAAGCTGTTCGAAAACTAACAGAAGATATTCTTAACGAAACAGTTGCAGGATGGTAACAACGTCATGACAGTCGCAGCATTTTTCTTCCGACAGGAGATCTTCCACAACGCATACTTTACGGACCTTGTCCTGTATCTCTACTTCTTCTCCTTGCTCATCCTCTTCACCTTCGGTGCTCACGGCTTCGTGATGGTGTATTATTACCTCCGGAATCGCGGCAAAGAATCCGCGCTGCTCGTGCTTGAGCGAGAGCCGGTGGTCACCGTGCAGCTCCCCATTTACAACGAATACTATGTCGTGGAGCGCATCATCGAGGCTGTTTGCAGCATAGAGTACCCGAAGGACAAACTCGAGATTCAGGTGCTCGATGATTCAACTGATGAGACGGTGGAACTCGCAGCGGAAACGATTCGGCACTATCAAAGCCTCGGTTACGACATCAAGCACGTTCGCCGGCCAAACAGGGCTGGGTTCAAAGCTGGTGCACTGAAGGACGGTCTTGAGACTGCGCGAGGCGAGTTCATCGCAATCTTCGACGCCGACTTCGTGCCGAACAGCAGTTTTCTGAGGAAGACGCTCCCTTATTTCTTCCAGGATGAGCGGATTGCCTTGGTTCAAACGCGCTGGGAACATCTGAACAGCGACTACTCGCTGCTCACCCGCGCGCAGGCAATGGCGCTGGACGGGCACTTTGTCATCGAGCAAACTGTCCGAAACAGAGCCGGGTATTTCATGAACTTCAATGGGACGGGGGGCATCTGGCGCAAAACAGCGATTCTTGATGCGGGGGACTGGCAGTCCGACACGCTCACGGAGGACCTCGACCTCAGCTACCGGGCCCAGTTGCGCGGTTGGAGATTCAAATACCTTGAGGATTTCACCTCACCAGCCGAACTCCCCGCGGAAGTAAACGCTCTGAAGACGCAGCAATTCCGCTGGACAAAAGGAGCAATCGAGACAGCGCGGAAAATTCTGCCAGACGTGTGGAAATCCAGCATCCCTCTACGAGTCAAGATCCATTCGACATTTCATCTGACCAATAACATCGTCTTCCCATTTATTCTGCTGGCGGGAATCTTGAATGTGCCTCTCATCTTCATTAAGCAGCAGGGGGGACACGACTTGTACTTCGCGATGATGTCGGTTTTCGTGCTGGCGTTTATCGGTTCGTTTCTCTTCTACATGCTATCGCAAAAAGCTGTCTACTCGGATTGGCGGCGCCGGCTTCTGTTGTTCCCTCTCTTTATGGCAGGTAGCATGGGATTCGCCGTGAACAATTCCCGAGCCGTTTTTGAGGGATTGTTCAGGAGAAAGAGTGAATTCATTCGAACACCGAAGTACCGCATCGAAGGGAAGAAAGACTCCTGGCGGGAGAAAAAATACGTCCCTCTCAAGCTTGATTGGGTCGTTCTCATAGAGATCGCGTTGGCGGTCTATTGCTTCTTCGGCGTAATTTCCTCACTATATTATCTAGAAATTGCAGCGGTACCGTTCCAGCTTTTGTACTGCCTCGGCTTTTCGTTTGTGTCGGCCCTTTCCGTCAAACACGCCATCGAGGCGCGCAAGCTTCGAAAACAACATCCATAACATCGATGACTCAGTCGCTCCACGAAAGCACCCCGTCGCTTGAGCAACGACTGGAGCAAGAGCCCCAATCGCCGCTTTTTGCACGACTTGCCAGTCACTATCTTCAAGCCGGACGTGCGCAGGATGCGCTTCGCATTTGCGATGAAGGTCTGGCGACCTATCCTTTCTATTCAACCGGTCACCTGATCAAAGGCAAGGCCCTTCTGGAACTGAAGATGTTGGCAGAAGCGAAACGCGAATTCGAAGTTGTGCACATCCTGCTGCCGACCAGCGAGCTGGGCTCACAACTTTACTCGAGCATCGACCTCGGCCCTTCAACGGATCTCACCGCGGCAGTTGAACCGATGGCTCCCGAAGGATATGCTCCTCCCGCGCAGGAGGAGACCGCGCCTACGGAAGCCGGGCTGCAGGAAGTTGTTACAGAAGAGCCAGTTGTGACCCAACCAGAGCAGGTTGAACCGCAAGCGATGACGGCTGAGGGACCATTCGGAGCACAGCAAGAAGAAGCGCCGCCGCAACCCTTTGAGACTCCAAGGGTAGAAGAGCCATACTCGTTTGGAGTTGAGACGCCTGCCGTCGAATCTCAAGAGCAGTCTCAGCCAGAAGTTGCAGACTACGGATTTGGCGCCTCCGTCGAAACCGCACCAGCGGTAGAGTCGGCGCCAGAAGTATCCGCAGCGCCCTTGATGGAACATCCGGAGTCCTACGCTGAATTCAAGGCAGAGCTTACTGAGGAAACACCCGCGGCCGAGCCCGCGGCAATTGAGCCAATGGCGGAGGGACTTGCCACTGAACCTCGGACGGTCGAGCCGACAACCACAGAGGAATCAACAGCCGAGGCAGAACAAGTTCCGAATTGGTTCGAGGCATTCAGTCAGTTAGAGCATCCGCCCACTGAAACAGTCGAGCCAACGGCTGAAGCGCACGCTGAGGAGGAGGATCCGTTCGCGGCCTTCGGCGCCGAAGCCGAATCGCCGACGACCGAAGCTCCGATCGAGGGAGAAGCGTATGAGGAGTTTGCGGCGCGCAAGCGAATGGAACTCTTCGGCACAGAAGACACGTTGAGCCTCGATGAGTATTTTGGAACCCCTACAGCAGATCAGCCGACTGCAGGGACTGATCATATTGAAGAGCTTGCCGAGAAACTCAAGACACCGAAGAAGATCACGCCTGTCATCAACTATGCTGAAAAAGCGCCGCGGCCGGCCAGTGAAGCCGATACTGCGGCGGGCAGTGGGTTTGTGACACCAACGCTTGCTGAGATTTACGTCAAGCAGGGATGGTACGATGATGCCATCAAAGCGTATCGGGCGTTAGCGATCAACAAGCCTGCAGAACGCGAGAAGTTCAAGAGGAGGATTGCAGAGATCGAGGAGATGAAAAAACAGCAACAGTGAGATCGGGACATACGGAAGCGTGAATTGCAGCAAAAAACCCCGACATCCTGTCGGGGTTTTTTGTTCAATGCGATTCTCTGATTCCTCGGGCTGAACCTCAGGCTACCATTTGGTACACATCGTTATTTCATCGCGTTCACAAGCTTCGTCAGCCGTGACTTCTGATTCGATGCCTTGTTCTTGTGAATCACGCCCTTTGCCGCAAGCTGGTCCAGTGTCTTCACCGCGATTCTGAGCGCGGCGGCGGCCTTTTCCCTGTCTTTCGTCGAGCGAACTTTCCTCACAAGTGTTTTCAGTTTCGAGGCGTATGCTTTATTTCGTGCGTGTCGCTGAACACTCTGTCGCGCCCGCTTTTCGGCTGATCTGTGTTGTGCCATTCCTTTCTCCTATGTAAACCTACACAACATTGAACTCCACTTGTTGAAGATACCGTACTATTCCCAAAATCACAAAGACTATTTTCAGGCGGCCCTCCGGCGCTTGAACGCGCGGACTCAGCGAGGCTGCTCATGGCTCAGCGCGCTCAGGAACGAGCGGATGATTCCCGCTG
>JBBTCR010000681.1:12291-14234 GCA_038043105.1 Bacteroidota bacterium | reverse complement strand
GGTGCACGGCAGATCTCCGAGGAGGAAGCGCCGAAGCTCTACGCGATCGTCCGGAAGCTAGCACAGCAAGCGGAACTCTCTATGCCCAAAGTGTACATCATTCCCGGTCAAACGCCAAATGCGTTTGCGACGGGTCGCAATCCTGAGCATGCGGCTGTCGCGACTACCGAGGGAATACTTCGGATGTTGAGTGAGGATGAGCTGGAAGGAGTGCTGTCGCATGAACTGGCGCATGTCAAGCATCGCGATATTCTGACGGGAACGATTGTGGCGACAATGGCTGGGGCAATTACCTTCCTGAGCAGGATGGCCATGTACGCATCAATCTTTGGCGGAGGAAGCCGGGATCGTCAGGACTCAAATCCGCTTGGCGATTTGCTTCTTATCATCGTTGCACCGATCGCAGCGATGCTCATTCAATTTGCCATTTCGCGGTCGAGGGAGTTCGCGGCAGATGCCGGGGGTGCGCAGATCAGCGGGAAGCCGTTGAGCCTCGCGAACGCACTCCGAAAGCTGGAAGCGGGCGTGGAGCGTTATCCAATGCTAAATGCCGGCACTGCAACGGCTCATTTGTTTATCGTTAACCCGTTACGCGGCGGCGGCGTTCTCAAGCTGTTTTCGACACACCCGCCGACTGAGGAGCGCGTTGCGCGACTTGAACAAATCGCGATGGGAGGTATCTCATAACTTCTCAGCAAAGATGTTAAGGTAGTCATGACAACGCCACAGCAATCGTTTGTCTATCAAGAGCCAGCGCCGGTTCTGGACAAAGAAAGTCCCCTCGAATCTATGATGCGACGTTTTGACGTTGCCGCACAGATCCTCAATCTTGAGCCCGGCGTTTATGAGTATCTCAAGACTCCCGCCCGACAGGTTATCGTCTCGATCCCTATTGCCATGGACACGGGTGAAGTCAAGGTCTTTGAAGGCTATCGCGTCATCCATAATGATATCCTCGGTCCCTCAAAAGGCGGCATTCGTTATGCTCCGGATGTTACCCTTGACGAGGTCAAGGCCCTTGCCGCTTGGATGACGTGGAAGTGCGCTGTGATGAGCATTCCATTTGGTGGAGCAAAGGGGGGCGTGCGGTGTGACCCGTCGAAGCTGAGTCAGTTGGTCCTCGAAAAAATCACAAGACGGTACACCTCGAACCTCATTGACATCTTCGGCCCTGATCGTGATGTCCCCGCGCCCGACATGAATACGAACGAGCAGACCATGGCGTGGATCATGGACACGTACAGCATGCATATGCGGCGGACGGAGTCGGCCGTTGTTACGGGCAAACCGCTCTTACTGGGCGGATCGTTGGGACGCCGCGAAGCAACGGGAAGAGGTTGTATGATTGTTACTCTGAGCGCCATGGAACGATTGGGTATGAAACCAAAGGATTCCATGGTTGTCGTTCAGGGCTTTGGAAATGTTGGGTCCATCTCGGCCCAGCTTCTTCGCGAACAGGGCTGTCGAATCATCGGAATTGGGGATATCAGCGGTGCGTTCTTCAACAAAAAGGGAATTGACGTCGAAAAAGCCCTTGAATGGGTACGCGTCAATCGAACGCTTGCAGGATTCCCCGGCGCCGAGCGTATCAAGAACGAAGAACTCCTCGAGCTCGAATGTGATGTGCTTGTCCCAGCGGCAAAAGAAGACCAGATCACCCATCAGAATGCTGGCAAGATTAAAGCCAAAATCATTTGTGAGGGTGCGAACGGTCCCACGACCGCCAAGGCGGATCCCATCTTGCAGGAGAAGGGTGTACTGGTCATTCCTGATATCCTCGCAAATGCGGGAGGTGTGACGGTCTCGTATTTTGAGTGGGTGCAGGACCGAGTGGGCTATTTCTGGCCACTGGATCGCGTCAACAGCCGCCTCGAAACAATGATGAAAGATGCATTCGCGTCTGTTTACGAAACAGCTGAGCGCCACAAGGTTTCCCTGCGCAT
>JBBTCR010000681.1:8947-12281 GCA_038043105.1 Bacteroidota bacterium | reverse complement strand
CGTCGTGGCTATTGACAAGGTGGCACGAACGCTGAAGCTGCGCGGAATCTACGCCTAGCGTACATGGTGCAACGACACTTCACCAGGTTCATTGCCCTTGGCGTGTTGATCGCCGTGGGATCGTGTGGAAGTCAGGCTCAATCGTCGGATCAGAGTGCGTTTCTCATCCTGAGATCGCAAGTTACGAGCATCGCGGAAAATATTGCTGCGAGGATTCGACCGGGATTGGTTGATTCGACTTACATTAGGGTCGGTGTTGAAGCGCGGACGAATCAGATGATGGTTGAGAACGTGTTCCTTGACGTTTTCGGGAAGGCTGGACTGAAATCGTCTCTCGCTCGGGCCGATATGGCGACTGGGTCACTGGTGCAGGTGCACGTGATCGATCAAATGGTAAGCTATGCGGCAACCGCATCGGGGAAATTTCAACGAAGTGTTCAGACCGTACTCGAGGCCCGTTTTCGAGCCGCCGCGCGCGATGATATGATGTACTTGGGTTCGTTCCAGCGCGCATTGACCGATACCGTGCAGCAGCCGGAAGATCTCCGCAAGTACGGCATCGCGGGGAAGAGTCCGACGGGTGACACGAACTCGTTCTTCGAAAAGGTTGCCGGACCGATCCTGATGATCGCTGGCGCGTTCCTGATTGTCTATCTATTCTTCACGGTGAGAAATTGAAGGGAAGAGCTTGGCTCTGGCACTGTGCGCTGCTGTGTGCTACCGTCGCGACGCTTCAAGCACAAGATCAAGGTTTTTCGAGACAGGTTACCGTATTGGCGTTCGGGGACGTCAACCTCGGACGAACGGTTGGACAGAAGCTGCTTCAAGGTGATTTGGAGTACCCGTTTGCCCTTGTACAAGATTCGCTCTCACGCGCGCAGGTCGTATTTGTGAACCTCGAAAGCCAGCTCAGTGACCAAAGTGGGGAGACCCAACATCCGAGGTTCAATCTGATTTTCTGTGGTCCACCTGAGGGAGCGTTTACACTCAAGGGTGCGAACATTTCGGTCGTCTCAACGGCGAACAATCACGCCTACGACTACGGCCTGAAGGGTTTGCGGGAGACGATCGAGAATCTGCGTGCTGCAGGAGTCTTGTACACAGGCACTGCAGAGGATTCTGTTGCGCATTTTCCCCCTGCAATTCTTGAAATTGATAGCATAAAGATCGGGTTTGTCGCCTATACGGAGTTTGTGAATCTCAAGGGGTCCTGGCAGGGAAGAATTGCCGTTTTCGATGAGCTGAAAGCTCGGCAGGAGATCAGCGAGCTTCGCCGAGACGCCGACTTTATCATCGCGAGCTACCACGGCGGCGTGGAATATGTTGACCAACCGAGAGATCGCAATCGTCGGGACATGGAAGCTCTTGTTGACGCAGGAGCCGATATCGTCATCGGTCATCATCCGCATCATGTCCAGGGAATCGGACAGTATAAAGGCAAGCTCATTTTCTACTCGCTAGGGAATTTCGTGTTTTATCAGCCTCAACGTGAATGGACGCAGAAAGGCCTGGGCGTAGAAATGCGACTGTCGAAACACTTGCTGGGGGTTTCTTTGGAAAGCGTGAGACTTCTCCCGGTCCGTGCAGGTTTGCAGCCCTCGTTTTCGCTAACACGAGCGGAAGGACAAGCATTAATTGAACGGGTCAAAAAACTCTCAAATGTCGAATTGCGGGAAATCAATGGTTCGTGGTTTGTTCAAATCAATAACCAAAGTCCCTGAAGAACCTCTCTTGAACGCGCTCGCGCCCCTCGTTTCGCTCATGATTGCTTTGCTGCTTGTGCAGGGTTGCTCAACGAGCGAGGAAACTGCGCAAATGACGGTGGAACAGCGCTTACAGCTCGGCATGCAGGAATTCAAAGATGAGGACTATCTTCAGGCCTATGAAGAACTTCGAATCGTCACACTGCAGTTTCAGGGAAGTGCTTGGGCTGACGACGCCCAGTACTATATGGCAGAATGTCGATTCAGGAGGGGGGAATACATACTCGCGGCGTATGAATATCAGGTGCTCATTCAGACGATGCCGACGAGTGAATACGTTTCGAGGGCGAGGTATCAGCGAGCACTATGCTACTTGAACCAATCTCGCGCATACTACCTCGATCAGCAAGAAACGAAGCAGGCGATCGATGAATTCCAGACATTCATCGAATACCACCCCACCGATTCTCTTGTACTGGATGCCGAGGCGAAGATCGCGGAGCTCAACGCAAAGCTTGCGCGGAAGGAGTACGAAAACGGCATCACGTATATGAAAATGGAGTATTACAAATCGGCGCTGAACTCCTTTGACCATGTGCTCGAGAAGTACCACGACACGCCGTACGCGGAACAGGCGCAGCTGAAAAAGGCCGAGGCGATGATGCGCCGAAATCGGCACAACGAAGCAAAGCAGGAGATCGAGAAATTCTTCTCAAAATACCCCAACAGCTCGCTGAAAGGCGAGGCGGAGGAACTGAGAAAAGAGATTCTCTCCAGGCTTTCACAAAGTCGCGTTGATGCTTTTCATGGACAGACGACGAGTTCGCGGATGAGGGTTCTCTTAGCTCGGGGGTCACGCTGAATGGGCCGGCCGAAGATACGAACGGTAAATGAATCCCAGGTTCAAATGGTTCAAATGGTGCTGCCGACGGACACCAACCGGTTGGGAAATTTACTTGGCGGGCGACTGATGGAGTGGATCGACATTTCTGCGGCGATCGCTGCTTCACGGCATACCAATCGCGTGTGCGTGACAGCTTCCGTCGATGAGCTGAACTTTCATCATCCGATTTCACAGGGGGATGTGGTAATCCTTCAGGCGTCGGTCAACCGCGTGTTTCGTACGTCGCTCGAAGTGGGAGTCCGCGTAACGAAAGAAAACCTGCTCACAGGAGACCGCCAGTATACCAACACGGCGTACCTGACGTTTGTCGCAATTGACGATAATGGCAAGCCTGTTCCCGCTTTGCCGGTACGACCTGTGACCAAGGAGCAAAAGCGCCGGTACGCCGATGCAGCGCGACGACGCGAATCGCGTCTGCTCCACCGCAAGCGTGTATAGATGCATATGACCGAGCACAATCCATGACGGCGCAGCAGATGCTAAGGTTGTAGGTTTCCGTGTCTCACTACCAAGAATCTCTCCATCGCTCTTCACATCTTTTTGCCGCCACCGTAGTTTCCTTCTGGCTTACGACGTATCAGCTCGTTGCCCAAACACAGGAAACGGCGTTCGGCGCCTATCGCTCAGTGGCGACGCCAGGACAATTTGAGCGCTTTCTCCTGACTCATGGAAAGGGTACGTTGAAGACCCTCTTCCTCTGGAACAACGGCGGCAACCGCCTTGCGTC
>JBBTCR010000681.1:1842-8847 GCA_038043105.1 Bacteroidota bacterium | reverse complement strand
GGGGATCTGAACAATGACCAGAAGCTTGATCTGCTGATCTATGACTACAACAATCCAGGCATTATTCCTTTTCTTAGCATTGGGGCGCTTCGCTTCAGACAGGGAACAGTCGTTGATCCCGACAACGCCGTGAGTAAGCTCGCGCTCGTTCATTTGAACAACGACAATCTGTTGGATTTTGTCTTCTATGATTGGGTAAGGAGCGAGCTTCATCTGGTGTACGGCGTGGGCCAAGGGAAATTCTTGGATCAGGCTGCATTTCCTGTTGAAGGGGAGGTGAATCATTTCTTCGCGGAACAGACCACACCCACAGGAACTTTGGATTTCATACTATCGTACGAAAAGCCCTCGCTGCTGGAAGTCTGGGAAGGGAATGGCCTTGGTGACTTCCGTCCCCGATTGCGAATCCCCTTAAAAGAGACCATCACATCCATCGCAATTGGTGATGTGAACCGGGATGGATACAAAGACATCGTTGCCCTGGAGCAGCCATCGCAGATGCAGGTGTTCCTTTCTGCAGGCATGGAGTCAACACCTGAGCACCTCGACTTCTCTGCCGGTGGCGATGCGCGACAAGTCCTTCTTCATGATGTTGACGGAGATGCCCTTCCAGATGCTCTTCTTTTGGACAGAGAACGTCAACAGCTTCTGATCTACTTTAACGCTCAGGCTTCGGTCGCACTCAAGGACTCGTTGGAGTTCATTACGGGCCTTGGTCCGAGGGCGATATGGACTGATGATACAAATGGAGACGGCATTAAGGAAATAGCGCTTGTCAACACCCGGAGCAGCTCACTTTCGCTTTTCAGCAATTGGGGGCTGCGGGGGATTCAAGGTCAGGCAACATATCCTCTTGCCGCGGGTCCACGACACATGGCGTTTCACTCGCTGTGGGATTCCACAGCTCGATTTATCATATCGTACCCGCAATCAGATCAGCTTTCGTTCTTTACGATCGATCTGCGGGAGCGATCCTCCACGAACGCCATCATACCGGTGGCAGGCGAGACCGAGATTCTCGCGTGGGAGGGCATGAATCGCAACCTCGTCGACTTCTATTGCTTCAACTGGGCATCGAGCAGTGGCACCCCTTCTCTGACGTCGTTTCAGCAAATCGGTGCTCAGACTTTTATCGAAAAGAGCTTCCGATTGAGCATCCCGAATACCCTTTTGGGCGCAGCCGTTGGCGATCTCAATAGCGATGCGATGCAAGATGTGGCATACATCTACCATAACAACTCTACGTCGAAATACGAATTCGCAATTTCGCTGGGAGATACCGCCTCTTCATTCAAACAGAAAACGTTCTCCTACGAGCTTCCGGAAAAAGTCATCGAGAAAAGCTACCTTTGGATTGCGGATGTCACCCGCGACAGTATCCCGGACGTCGTCTTTTCTTTTCCGAAGAACGAGCAGGTGATGAAACTTGCGCGTGGGAAGGGGGATGGCTCGTTCGCACGGCCGGACACAATCGCCCTGAACATCGGAATCGACGATCGGGAACAACTTCAGTTTGATGATTTCGACGGGGATGGTGTTCTCGATATCGTCGTCAATGACGCCATCAGCCGGTCGGTGGGGTGGCTCAGAGGGGAAACTGGCGGTACGTTCGGCGAATTTCATCCTCTCGTCTCAGAAGCGCACATCGGGCACTTCGCAGTGGGCGACTTGAACGGCGATGGTGTTCCGGACCTTGCTATCACTCTTCCGGACAAAGGGACTATGAAAATATACGATGGAAGACTTCTTCGAGAGCGTCAGCGTGAGATTCTTCGATAAGGCGTTTCGAGTAACCGTAGTTTGCTTGGTCCTCGCTGGTATGTCGTATGCTCAGTCATTAGACTCAAGGCTACGTGGTGCGCAATCGCTACAGCGGGTCCTCGAGTCTGAGCTGCATATGGAGGGGGCGGACAGGGGCGTGAAATGCGGCACCTCGCTCGTTGCTCTTGTCCACAGCCGCTGGCGGGAGCTTCCACCCCACGCGAGACTGGCAATTGCTCAAGCACTTCAACGACCCGAGAAGGACAAATCCAAGCCGAGCCCGTCAGGACGCTTCCGCATCCACTACGACACAACGGGTGTAGACGCTCCGGCGCTCATCCCAGGTTCCGGACTGGCTGTGCGCCTGCCGAACACGTATGAGCAGTATGTGGACTCCGTCGCTGCCATTTTCGACTACTGTCTGCAGTACGAGACTGATTCTCTGGGCTATGGTGCCCCTCCGCCTGATGGTCAACAAGGGGGTGGTCCGGAGTACGATATTTACATTGGTGAGTTGGGTTCCGGCATGTTTGGCGAGACCATTTGGGACCCATCCATCGATTTGATCGAGGACGGGCCTCGCCAGCGGTACTCGTCACACATCAAAATCGACAATGATTACCTCGGGCACCGCACATCTGGGATGAGTGGTCTCCGGGTCACTGCAGCTCATGAACTGTTCCATGCGATTCAGATCGGCTCATACGGAATCTGGAATTCCAGCCCGAACTTCGATTTCTATTTCTATGAGCTAAGCAGCGTCTGGATGGAGGATGTCCTGTTCACATGGATCAACGACTACTACTTTGACATCCGGACATATTTTCGTTCGTTTCGTGATGGGCAGAACCGATCATACTCGTTTGCCACGTTTGTAGGTCCACTTTTCTACGGCTATGAGAGATCGGTGTGGGCGCATTTCTTGACGAAGCGGTTCACCCGTAGCGTCATTCGGGAGATTTGGGATGGGATGAGGGTAGATCCGTTCTTTCAAAGCTCTTCAAAAGTCATCCAACGGCACGGGTCAACGATCGAAGCCGAGTTTGCTCTCTTCAGCTCGTGGAATTTCTTCACCGCTGACCGAGCCGATACGGTTCGATTCTATGATGAGGGGAGGTATTACCCGCGCTTCCTTCCGAACGCGACAACATCGTTTAACGGGCTTGCAGCCACGATTGCGACGTCGGGATTTCCACTATCGACCCAGCTCTATCAATTTATTGTACCTGGTGACACGGTCACAGCTATCGTTGCGAACGTCGAGGTCAACCAGGCGATCGAATCTGCTACCGTTGCCAGGACATTCGAGGTCAGGTTGACATCCGGGCAGACACGCCCACCTTACCAGAATCTCTCGAAAGGATTTGTTGCTGGCTTCTCCGCAGACCAGACAAATGCGTGGAGGACGATGTACCTTGAGTCATCCACACGAGCGAATGCCAACGCAGCGCCCGATCCATCCCCCAACCCGCTTCGGCTGTCAAAGGACACTCGACTGACCTTGCCTTTGACCGGGACGAGAGGCAGTTCCGCCCGCATCTATGTGCTGAGCAGCTCTCTTGATCTCGTTTTTTCTGGAGAGTACGCTGTTGTCGAATCGTTCGGTAACCGAATGGCCTACGTTCCTGCCGCAGACATGCGGTCGAGTGTTTCATCCGGCATCTACTTCGTCGTTGCTCGGTGTGATAAGACGGAGTTCACATGGAAGATCGCGATCGTTCAATGAGCGACGTTACGCTGACAGTGACAGGGCTAGCGAAACAATTCAACCGTCGGTTGATTTTTCGCGACATTTCGTTTTCCATTTCCGCAGGCGATTCGTTGGCCATCACAGGGAAAAATGGCTCCGGGAAATCGACCTTGGTGAAGATCCTCTGCGGTGTGCTCTCAGCAACGGCTGGGACCGTTCAGTATGCGATTGCTGGAAAAAACTTGTCGACGGAGCATGCGAGGAACCGGCTCGGATTGGTGAGCCCATACCTCCAGTTGTACGACGAGTTCTCCGCGCTTGAGAATCTGCAGCTTTTGTCCCAAATTCGTTCGAACGATTTCCCTTTTGACGAACGATCGGAAGAGGCGTTGAAGCTCGTTGGTCTGTGGGATCGCCGACGCGACTTCGTGAGAACGTATTCTTCGGGGATGAAGCAACGATTGAAGTACGCATTTGCGCTCCTTCATCGTCCATCCGTTCTCATCCTCGATGAGCCCACCGCAAATCTCGATGCGGAGGGCGTTTCTGTTGTTAAGCGGGTCGCGGACGAGCAGAAACGGTCTGCCATCCTTGTCGTCGCGACGAATGACGAGGATGAAGCTGCCTGGTGTCGACAACGAATTCACCTTGGCAACGACAAGATATGAAAGGGCGGAAGATCACCAGGACGTTTGTTTTCCTTGCTGTTGCCGTCGGATTTTCCTATTTTTGAAAACGTTGAGATGAGTGCGATCTCGAGCACATATGCATTGGTTCGAAAGGACATTCAGTCCGAGTTGAGGACGCGCTATGCACTGAATGCCCTCCTGATGTTTGTGGTGACTTCGGTGGCGACGATTCTGTTTGCCCTGCGCTCTGATCAGCCGACTTCAACGGTTCTATCCGGAATGTACTGGGTCGTAGTTTTCTTCACGGCCATGTCGAGCCTTTCGAGAATCTTCGTCAGTGAAGAGGAGCGGGGAACGACGATGACGCTGCAGCTTGTTGCATCGCCCTCGGTCGTCTATTTCGGCAAGTTGATGTTCAACACGGTGCTCACGCTCTCTCTCACGCTGGCAGTGACCGTTCTGTATATGATCGTCTTTTCAGCATTCTTCAAGATCGAAACGGTTTCGATCTTCATCATCACGGTTATTCTCGGAAGTCTTGGGTTCGCCTCGGCAGCGACGATTATTGCGGCCATCGTGGCGAAAGCAAACACGCGCGGAACTTTGTATCCGGTGCTCTCGTTCCCAATTCTGATTGTCCTGTTGATCACGGTGATGAATGCGACGGCAAAGTCGCTTGACGGCGAGCCGCTGAGCGCGGCCATGGGCGATTTTCAGGTGCTCGTCGGCTACATCCTCGCTATGACGGGTGGCTCCTACCTCCTGTTTGAGTACGTTTGGAAAGACTGAGATGAACGCTGCAAAATACGGCTCTATTATCCTCATTACCATTGTCCTCATTGCGGCGCTGGCAATACCGTTGTCGCCAAGCCCTCAGAGCTGGTTGGAGTTTCCCGTCATCCCTGCACTGGAACAGAAAGCCCGAAACATCTTCTTCCATGTTCCGGTTGCTTGGACGACCGTGGTTGCCTTCCTCGTCGGAACGTACTACGGGTATCGGTATCTGAAGACGAAGAACATCGACTATGATTTGAAATCGGTTTCGGCCGCGGGACTGGGTTTACTCTTCTGTTTCCTGGCGACGATCACCGGCGCGCTCTGGGCGAAGTTCAACTGGGGGTCATTCTGGAACTGGGACCCGCGCCAGACCTCCATTTTTGTCCTTCTACTGATCTATGGTGCGTACTTTGCGCTCCGCTCGGCAGTTGACACCGAAGAGAAACGCGCGACGCTTTCCGCTGTTTACTCTATTATCGCCGGCATAACCGTGCCATTTTTTATTTTCGTTATGCCGCGCATCATGGGAGGGCTGCACCCGGGGGCGAAGGGGGATCCTCAGGGAGCAGGCCCCGTCGTTCAATTTACGATGTCCTCCAATATGCTTGTTGTTTTCCTGATGGGGCTTCTGGGATTCACACTCTTATTTATCTGGCTGCTCAATCTGCGCGTGCGGACAGCCAGGCTCGAATACGAACATTCGATCCAACAATCGTGAGGTTTTCCATGCTGGAATTTCTTAGCCAGAATCAGATGTTTATTGTCCTTGCGATCGTCCTCCTGATCTGGGGAGGCATCGTCTGGTATTTGTTGAGACTCGAGAAGAAGCTGAAGCACATTGAAGATCAAATGAAGAAGGGATAGAGGTATGAAAGCAAAGGTCGTCATCGGCGGCATCGTCGTTGTCATTGGTATCATTCTCGGAGCAGTCAACTTCCTCGAATCGAATGTGGAGTATATGAATTTCTCCGCGGCCGAGCGATCGCAGAAGAAGGTGCAGGTGAAGGGAGAGTGGGTAAAGGAGCAAGGATCAAGTTTTGACGCGGAGAAGGTGAAGTTCACGTTCTATATGAAAGACGATGGCAACCGCGTCGCCAAGGTTGTGCTGGATGGCGGAAAGCCGAACAACTTCGAGCTTGCGACAAGCGTGGTCGCGAAAGGAAAGCTCGTCAACGGCGAATTTCATGCAACAGAAGTGTTGACGAAATGCCCGTCGAAATATGAGGGGACCTCAGAAACCGTGAAAAAGACTCTATAGCAAGGAGGGATGGCATCGATGGTGATCGGAACGATTGCGGCGATCATTGTCAAACTCGCTTTCTGTGCCGCGCTCGCCGCGGCATTTTTTTATTACCGGGTTCATCGAGAGCAGACAAACCGCTGGTTCGTATTTGCGCGGAACAGTTATCATCTCGCGACCTTGTCGTTGCTAAGCGCCGCTGCGATGTTCTTGTACTTGATCCTGACGCATCAGTTCCAATACAGCTATGTGTGGAGCTATAGCTCCAGGGATCTCCCGCTCCCGCTGTTGATTTCGACGTTCTACGCGGGCCAGGAGGGGAGCTTTATGCTGTGGGCGATGTACACAGCGATCATCGGGGTGTTCCTGATGCAGTACGCATCCCGCAAAGAGTACGAGCCCGAGGTGATGTCGATCTACTCCCTGATCTTGTCCTTCCTCCTGTTGATGCTCGTTGTCAAGAATCCATTTTCGCTCATCTGGGACACATTTCCGAACGATCTTATTCAGACGGGACCGGTTCCAGCAAACATCGCCAACGTTGTGGTGCTGGATGCTGCAAGAAGCGTGTGGGCACGCTATCCCATCGATGGGAAGGGGCTCAATCCCTTGCTGCAAAACTACTGGATGGTGATTCATCCTCAGATCTTGTTTGCGGGATTTTCCTCGATGGCTGTCCCGTATGCGCTTGCAGTCGCGGGCCTGCTGAAGCGGGACTACACATCCTGGATTCGCGTCGCGACACCGTGGTCGGTATTCGGAGCGATGGTCCTAGGCACTGGGATTATTCTCGGTGGGTACTGGGCGTACGAAACACTTGGATGGGGAGGCTATTGGGGATGGGACCCCGTGGAGAACTCTTCGCTTATTCCCTGGTTGCTCTGCGTGGCTTCGATTCACACAACGCT
>JBBTCR010000681.1:0-1742 GCA_038043105.1 Bacteroidota bacterium | reverse complement strand
AGAACTCTTCGCTTATTCCCTGGTTGCTCTGCGTGGCTTCGATTCACACAACGCTTACGCAGCGGAAGAGCGGCGCCTTCGTCAAGACAAACTTCATCCTCAGCCTTCTGACCTTCATTACCGTTCTCTACAGCACCTTCCTCACACGCAGCGGTGTGCTGGGAGACACTTCAGTACACTCCTTCGTCGATCCGGGTATGTGGGTGTACTGGCTGTTGCTGATTTGCATATTCGTATTTGCGGCGATCGGCTTCGGGTTGTTGTTCGTCAGGATGAAAGAGATGCCCAAGGTTCCCGTTGAGCACTCGTTCTTCTCGCGAGAATTTGCCTTGTTCCTGGGCGCTTTCGCGTTGAGCTTCGTCGCGCTGTTTGTTGTCATTGGCACATCATCACCTATCATCACATCCATTCTAAAAGGGAAAGCCTCAGCGGTTGAGATCTCGTACTATGTGAAGACAAATCTACCGCTCGGCATCGCGATCACGTTCCTCTCCGGACTTGGCCAGCTGCTATGGTGGAAGCATTCGAAGGCTGGTTCTCTGATCAAGAGCCTGCTCCTTCCTCTTTCGCTCTCGCTTGCTACATCAGCGATCGTCTTTGTGATTATGGGAACCGAGGAGTTTCTCATCCTGCTCTTTGCGTTTTGCGCGGCGTTTTCGCTCTTCTCGAACCTCCAGGTCGGCTACGGTATCTTCAAGGGCAGCCCGAAATTCGTCGGCGGTTCCATTGCCCACATCGGTGTGGCCCTCATGTGTTTGGGCTTTGTCACGTCCGAACGATATGATGACAAAGCGACCTTGTCGCTTGAGCGTGGAAAGGCCGTCGAGAGCCTCGGCTACAAACTCACATACGTCGGCTATACGCCCATCGACAACGAGCGATACGCGTTCAACGTCGAAGTGCAGCGCGGTGAGCTGAGAAAGGTCGTCAGACCAACAATGCACTTCAGCAGCCAGACAAACTCAACGTTGCGCCACCCAGACCTGATCAATTTCATCGACAAAGATTTCTACGTCTCGCCTGTGTCAATTGAGACACCGGGAGAGAACGAAGAGAGGTCTATCACATTGGATAAGGGGGAGGTAACGGAAATCGGTGGACTGAAAGTCCGGTTCGTCAGTTACGATTTCAGCGACGCAGCCCGCGAGGCTATGATGGAAGGTAAGGACTTCGTCGTCACGGCGAATCTTGAGGCGACGGACAATGGGAAGGCAAAAGCGCTCACACTGAAAATGACGAGCAGTCCGGCCGGACCGAAGTTTATCCCGGAGTCATTGACGGCATCAGGGAATCGGGTATTCGAATTCACGCTTGCACGGATCGTGCCGAGTCAGAGTGATCAAGAGAAATCAAAGGTTGAATTCACCGTCAAGCTGCCGACGGACAAGAACGCACCGAAGCGCGAAGAGACGCTCGTGGTTGAAGCCAGCGTGAAGCCGATGATCAATCTTGTGTGGATGGGGACCGTGACACTCGTCGTTGGCTTTCTCCTGACTATCGTTCGGAGATCTGAGGAGGCGAAAATGAAGCGTGAGCGCTGGCAGAGAGAGTGACTCAAGCACTTCACGAGTACCAGAAATCAAAAGTCCCTTAAGACCCAGTGCCTTACCGAACCTGAGAATGCTCGAGCTCGGGTTCTTACAATTGCGAATGATAAAGATTTTGGCTATATTTGCTCCAGCGTTTCGGACAGGAAACGGGAACCGTTCCAGTGGCACAGGTGTTGATGGATAACAAGACGT
>JBBTCR010000680.1:0-3090 GCA_038043105.1 Bacteroidota bacterium | reverse complement strand
CTGCCAGTCGGTCTCTCTTTCGGCCCGTTTGCAAGCCTCGTCAAGGGATTGAATGGCCGAGGCAGCTTCGGCGGACCTCCTGGAGTGACTTTTGCTTCGAAGACTTCACCAACATACGTCGCCTTCAGATGAAACACCAACGTTACCGTGCTGTCAGGCTCCTCTCCGTTGGCGGCAAACTTAAGTCTCCTGCCTATCGCTGCTTCCGGAACGATATGCTCAAACACGTATCCGGGGTTGCCATTCAAGAGCAGCGTCCCGTACTTCCGAATCGTATCAGGCATCTCAATCGAATACTCGTATTCTATATCTTTGCCAACTGGACTCAATCGTTCAACGCTATCGACCGGCATCAATGCAACGTCAACTGTGTCACCATACCAAATTACGTCAATTGCCGTCTGTAGTGCAAGATGATGTGGCGTTCCTGCATCCAGCTCAACATGAATATCCAGATCATCGAAATCAAGATCCGTCCAGTCTTCAAAGCGTAACTCCCACGTTGACGGTGAGATTTGAGTGACCTGTGGGTAGAGTGTCTGTCCATTCAAAAGAGGTGAAGAGCGTGAGACAAGAGCCAACTCAAGCGCAGTTCCTGCGCCGAAAGGACCCACGATCAGCGTGTCCTCCACGTGAGCCTGTGCTTCAGTAACAAGAGTCGTGCCCACTGGCGAACGAAGGACGAGGTCATCCTGTCCGTTTGCGTTGCTACCTGTAATGACAATACGATACGTGCCCGGATATGGTAGAATCATCACAGCAGTTGTGTCACGCACGTACGGGTTCCATGGAAGCAAGGGATCATCAAGGATTCGCTGAGGAGGCAGGGCTTCTAACGCACTGTCGGCTGCCAATTCCATGGTCATCGCAAAGTCCCATTTGTCCAGAGGTGTTGTTTTGAGAACTCGATAAAAAAGAAATCCCTCATAGCCCGGACCCACGGTCAACGTCGAAAAGGGATCAAGGCAGTAGGCAATGTCGGCAGACTCAGGGATTGCAGTGTAGTGCATCGTCGGCACCAGGTAACTCCATTGTCTGAAGCTCCCAATCAACGTTGGTATTGTGTCCTTATCACCATCCAACACAGTTTTGCCCGCCAGCCACATCTCCCAATCATATCGGGAAACCCGCGCACCTTGCCATCGCGGATCGATAACGACGCCGCCTCCCTGGCGAAGATACACCCCCGGACAATCGTCAGCACGTTGGTAGTTTGCCACAACCGACGCCTTGTCACCAATGACAACTTTCTCTCGTATGTGAACTTGCGAAAAGAGGCAAGAAGAAACAACGAGCGTTGCGGCAAAAAGGTAGGCGCTTCTCATTGGCACGTCTCCTTGACACGATGCGATGGCAGGTACTGGAACCGCAGTGAGTCCAATATAAGCCAAGTTCTGCGACTTTGTCAAGTGTGAAAATAGCGATGAGGTGGTGTTCCGGTTTCGAGAGCAACAAGTGAGGTGTCGAGCACAAAGGCCTCTTTCCGGCGATGCCATTTCTTCTGATGGAGAGTTGAGTTGCGAGATCACGAATTTGGGACACTACCGAGCGATCTGGCACTGGTTCGCCGCATATTTCTCGTTTTCCAGGAAAAGAAGTTTCGCTACTTTGAAGAACACTCGCCGCGTGGAGCGGCATTACACGATCGCAAACGCACGAACCGGGAAGCTGCCGAATTTTCTGATCATCACGGGCACAGCGAAAAACTTGAAACCTGTATCAGGGAGGGACCCGAGGTTGCAGAGATGCTCTACGATGGGAATATCGGTGCCCAGGAGGATTGAGTGCACAGGCCGAGAAGGGTCATCGGTGCTGTCGATGTTGAGTGAATCAATGCCGACCAAGATGGCGCCGTTACGCGCAAGATGCTCAGCGGCGTCCTTGGTCAAGAAGGGGTGCCCCTCGAAGTACCGGTCGGTCTTCCAATACTCATCCCATCCCGTGTGCACGAGAACTGCTTTGCCTCCCACGTCGACTCCGTCGAAGACGCTCTTGTCGACAGCGCGAACTTGACGCTTTTTCCGAACGACGACTCCATCCAGATTGGCCAGCGAGGCTAGAGGGAGCTGCGAAAGGTCTCTTCCTTGTGGATAACGATGGAAGGGAGAATCGACGTAGGTTCCGGTGTTCGCCACCATCTCGATTTTTCCAATGTGGAATTCTGTTCCGGGAGCGTAGTGTTTCCGCGAATCTTCCCGACTAAGGTAATCGCAGATCAGCGGGGCGGGGAGTCCTTTGTAGGTTATCAGTCCTTCTTCGACTGCGTGGCTGAGGTCGACGAAAGATCTGTTCATTGCGGTTTCTTCTCCAGCGTTCCATCGCCACCGACCTTCTTTTCCGTCGTGGGCGGGGAGTCCCAGTTCTCGACATTCGGTTCCTCGAGCTTGAGATCCTGCAATTCCTTGGGGAGCCGAGCTCTCATCGCGCTTGCGCGCTCTTCTTCTTCATCGCCTTTGTAGGATGAAAGTTCCCGGATCTTCATGACAATCATAGCTCCCAAGAACACTATCACTACCGCCAATATCAACAGTATCGTGGTGTGCATAGCAGGCTCCCCTGTGCTCTTTGCTATTCGACCGCAGGCTCCAACATCTGGATCGTTCCCTTCTGCGCGTCAATTTCTCCTTCGACGCCGATAAGGAGAGTGAATTTGTTTTCGATGTGGCCGATCATAGAACTTGACGAGGCGGGAACGTTGAGAGGTTTGATATGATCGTTGAAGACTTCTTCAAGGGTTAGCGACCCGTATCCCCCCAGGGCCGCAGTTGGTGCGCTTGCGAAAAACTGACGTTGAGAGTTTATCAAGAATCCCGGCGAGTTTCAACTGGGTGATCATCAGGAGACTTTCGACGGTTGAGAGAACGAGGGAATACTTGAGACAAGAAGTGCGATGAGGCCCACAACAATGGCTAGATCAGCTAGATTGAAGATCGCTGTCCGAACAGATCCAACGACGATGACCATGAAATCCACTACGATGCCTCCCCTGGCTACGCGGTCGATCAGGTTGCTCAACCCGCCGCCAAGGATGAGAGAGAGTGAGAAGACTCCCGCGATGTTCAGTTTCCCGTTCGTGAGTATGATCGCAAG
>JBBTCR010000679.1:0-4584 GCA_038043105.1 Bacteroidota bacterium | reverse complement strand
CGGGCAGGCTCGCTGTCGGGTATAGGCTTGCCGCGTCGGAGACGAGCGTCCGCGCTCGTCTGAGCTGTGTGATGTTAGGACTTACCTTGATTTTCGTCGCTTTTTTCGGTATCTAACTTACGGAAGCCCTAATCGTTTCCTCCGAGTGAGTCCCTCCGAGCGTGTCCATGAGGAGCAACAAGCGACGGAATCCTGTCAATCATCGAATGCGCAAGACCTACTTCTTTTCTGACGCCCACCTTGGTATCGGCACTAAGGAGGAAGATCGTCAGAAGGAGCGATCCCTGATTCGATTCCTGGACTCGGTCAAGCGGGACGGTGAGCAGCTCTTCATCGTGGGCGACCTCTTCGACTACTGGTTCGAATACAAAACGGTCGTGCCGAAAGGGTACTTCCGATTGTTCTCGAAGCTCGCAGAGTTGTCCGAGGCTGGCATCAAGGTCACGTACCTGGCGGGCAATCATGATTTCTGGCTGAAGACCTACTTCCGTGACGAGCTGGGGATGGAGGTCTGCCCCGAGCCCACCGAACGTGTGATCCGCGGGAAGCGATTCTACATTCACCACGGTGACGGCCTGCTGAAAAAGGACACCGGATACAGGATTCTCAAACGTATCCTGCGCAACCGGGTGAACATTTTCCTGTTTTCCTTGGTTCATCCCGATCTGGCCGCACGGATTGCACGATGGTCGTCTCAGAAGAGCCGTCAACATACATCCAAACGCTCCTTCGAAGGGGATGATCTGGTGGAATTTGCCGAGCGGAAAATCAGCGAGGGCTTTGATTTCGTTCTGATGGGACATAACCACGTCCCCTGCTTGCGGAACATTGGCTCCGGCGTCTACGTCAATTTGGGAGACTGGATTACGGAACATACCTATGCGGTCTTCGACGGAAAGAAGATCAGCTTGAAAACGTGGCCGAAATGATGGGAGATTCATCCTGATTAGATTCCCGGAATCTCGACCTGCCCGCTGTGCTTTGTGGCGGGAGATTCCTTGAATCTGCACGACAATGGCAAAACGAACGTTCACACCGGAAGAATTGGACCGCTACTTTAGCGACCCGTTGTACCGCAGGTCATTCCTGCCTCGCGGCAGGCGCTTCCTGCGTCGAAACTGGAGGCTTTTCTTAGCCATATCCCTCCTGTTTGCGGCGGGGTTGATATGGTACGGATATTATGTTGCCGAAGGGTTACCATCCCTCGAAAAACTGGAGAACCCGAATCCCGGGCTTGCGACCAAGGTCTACGCGTCTGATGGCGCTGTGCTCGACCAGTTTGCAGAAGAGAATCGCACGCGCATCGCCCTCGATAAGCTTCCGCAAGGCCTCATTGATGCCCTCATTGCCACAGAGGACAAGGATTTCTACAACCACTGGGGAGTGAATCTCCCACGGTTCTTCCGGCAAATGGTGATCAACCTGGTCACGTTCCGTCAGGCCGGAGCCAGCACAATCACACAACAGCTTGCGAGAAACCTGTACAAATTGCAGGGGAAGCAGGAATCTCTCTTCGACAAGATCACGCGGAAAATCCGTGAGTTTATCACGTCAGTCCAGATCGAGCGGAACTTTACCAAGCAAGAGGTCCTTGAGCTGTACTTCAACGTGGCGTGGTTCGGCCGCGGCGCGTACGGGATCGAATCAGCGGCACAGCGCTATTTCAACAAGTCGGCAGCAAATCTCACTCCTCCAGAATACACGTTGCTGGTCGGCATGCTCCAGGGGCCCGGCTACTACGATCCCATCAAGAACACTGAGCGCGCGCTGCGCCGCCGCAATGTTGTCATCGGCCAGATGATCCGCGATGGTCACCTGAAGCCTGAAGAAGCGGAGAAGATCAAATCCGATTCCCTCACCTTTCGCACGCTTGAGCCTGAATTCCGAACCGGCATCGCCCCTCACTTTGTAGAATGGGTGCGACAGCAGCTCGAGCAGAAGGCGGAGACGTATGGTTTCAACGTGAGCCGAGATGGCCTGAGGATTTATACGACGTTGGATAGCCGCATGCAGCGGTACGCGAACCGTGCAGTTGATGAACACCTGGCGAAGTTCCAGGAGCGGTTCGACGAGTCGTGGGATTGGAAAAAGTATCCGGATATCCTTCGCGAGAATGTCGACAAGATGATTCGCGATCTCGACGTATACAAGAAATCAAGGACACCCGAGGTTCGCGATAGCATCCTCAACGCCCTGCGCACGAACGCCCCGTTCATCGATTCCGTTAAGAAAGCTGCGCGCACCATCGAAGTCGGAATGGTCGTGATCGATCCGCACGCGGGGCATGTTACGGCCATGGTTGGCGGCAGGAATTTCCGCAGCTTCCGGTACGGGTTGAACCACGTCACGCAGATCCGCCGGCAGCCGGGATCCGCCTTTAAGCCGTTTGTTTACACTGCCGCGATCGATAACGGAACACCCGTATGCTACGAGCTGATGAACCAGCCCGTCACCGTTCCCATGCCGGATGGTACCCGCTGGACGCCGCAGAACTTTGACGGAAACTTCGGCGGCAAGTACACTCTCCGCGAAGGATTGAAGCGCTCCATCAACCTGATTGCCGTCCGCCTGATTGTTCAGCAAATCGTTCCGGCCAAGCAGGTGGTGGAATATGCAAAGCGTATGGGGATCAAGTCGGAGATCCGCCCGTATGAGTCAATTGCCCTGGGCACCGAAGAGGTTACGCCGCTCGAGATCACCTCTGCGTATGGTGTGTTTCCCAATGAAGGGGTCCTCGTTGAACCCATCTCCATTCTTCGGATCGAGGACAAAGACGGTAACGTCATTGAGGAAAACGTTCCGGAGAAGCGGGAGGTGCTGAGCAAGGAGACCGCGTATCTTATGACGAATTTGATGGAAGGGGGAGTGAATGAAGAGGGTGGAACTGGTCTTGCCGTTCGCTCGTACTTCTCACTTCCAGCTGCAGGTAAGACGGGAACGACGAACGACTATGGTGACGCGTGGTTCATCGGCTTCACGCCTCACTTGGCAGCGGGGATCTGGGTTGGCTTTGACGATAACCGCATCAAGTTCGGCAGCTCGGATGGACAGGGTGGGCGCGCCGCGGCGCCTATCTTCGGTCGGTTCATGGCGTATACGTACGAGGATCCGGAGATCGGACTGCAGCTGGATTACTTCAGACAGCCTGATGGCATCGTTGCGGATACGATCTGCGTTGATACAAAAAAGAAGGCTCGCGAGTTGTGCCCGGAAAAAACGACCGAGATCTTCAACGTACGATATCCGGTCGGGCTCTGCGATCTCCATACCAGCCCTCACTGGCGCGAGGAAAAAAATCCGAATAAGATCAGTTGGTGAAAATTAGTTTAGAGTTTGAAGTTTAAAGTTACCAGTTTCAGGTTCCAAGTTACTGCGCTGTACCTCACCCCCTATCTCCTGACAACCTACAACCTATCCCGCCAAACAGCGGCGGGACGCACACAACGCGCAACCTACAACCTATCCCGCCAAACAGCGGCGGGACGCATAAAACGCGCAATCTTCAATCTACAACATACTCCCGTTTGATCAGCGCACAAGCTGCATCTTCCTGCTCTCCACATAGCTGCCTGCGATCAAGCGATAGATATACACGCCAGTCGCCAAGCCCGTACCATCGAATTGGTACCGATGCTCGCCAGCGCCGAGGACTCCGTCGACCAGCACTCTGACCTCACGACCCAATATGTCATACACGCGCAGCGTGACTCGCTCTTCGGTAGGAATTCTGAAGGAGATGATCGTCCTAGGATTGAAGGGGTTGGGATAGTTTTGATTGAGTTGAAAGCTCGCAACGACCGGAGGCCGCTCCTCCACACCAACGAGCACTACGTTGCTCAAGCTGCTTTCATTCTGCAGCTGGTCAAGAGCAGTGACGCCGTAGTAATAGGACAGCCCGGGTGGAGGAAGGTTTGTCTCAACATAGCTTGCGGTGTTTTGGATCGAGACAATATTACGAGGATCGCTTATATCGATTGGTGAGGTCGTTGAACGATAGACCACATAATACGATGCGAGCTCGCCATCTGATGCCACGGTAGGTGCAGTCCACGTGAGAATTGCCGTCGTGTTTGTTCTTGCGAGGGTCAGTCCAGAAGGCGCATTTGGCGGTGTCGCTTCCTTCCAGGTCATAAGCGGCTTGAGAGCTCGAAACTTGTAGAGATCATTCTTCAGAGAATCGGTGAATCCTTTAAGGTTATCTATTACACCGAATCTCGCTCGAAAGAAGACGTTCCCGTGGGCAACTGCCCGGTTAAGTCGAACCTGATTCAATACATCACTGGCTGGCCAATCACTCTTCGGATAACTATCGTTTGGCGGCGAGTCCTTCGCTATTCTATATGCCGCCAGCCCAGGATAGAAATGTCTTCCATTGTTTTTTGCCTGATCACTCCACCACGGCGCAAGCTTTGCATAATCTTGCCCTCCGCCAAAAGTCCAGTAGAGCTGTGGAGTAATGTAATCAACCGTTTTCGACTGTAGCCAACTAGTTGCGTCGCAGAATATGTCATCATATGCCGACAGACCCGTGATGCCGGTAGGCACACCGCTCTTCCAAATGCCAAAAGGGCTGATGCCAAACCT
>JBBTCR010000678.1:0-4516 GCA_038043105.1 Bacteroidota bacterium | reverse complement strand
CCACATCGTTTATGTGGCTCAGCTTGCTTAAATATATCTCGCGAGCGGCATTAAGATCGGTATGTACCTTCTCCTGGGCCTCTGATACTATGCGGTCACCGATTAACTGAACACCCACCACACTGAAAACAGCACTGGTGATAACGATGATCAGCAGAAAGCCCAGGATGAGCTTCGTAGCTATCGGTATCTTATTACCACTTTTCTTTACAAGATTGAATCCCATTCCCTTAAGCTTCTTCTCCAATAGGTTAGACCACACGAGACTGCTGGAGTCGTTGTTCAAATCTGCTTCGGTAATTCAATGGTTGATGATCTCCCAATTGCCTCTATGGTCTCTCGCTGTCGATTCAGTGGCCAGTACAGTTTTATTCTTACAACCCATTTTGTTTTCCTGGATGTCTCTGCAAATCAAATCCACAAGCCGGGGAATCGCTTTCCTGACCTGATCGGTGCACGTCTCAGAGAACGTCGTTGTGTCGCCTGCCTCAATGCCATAGACCAGTACGGTCTCGGGAAGGTCAGCGCCAAGCATGGTCCCTAGGGCGAGCACCTCAGAGAGGTCAACGTGGTGAGAGGAGGAAAGACGGAGAGATTCGCCACCAGCGTGCTGGACGAAACGATGAATTGTCCCTGCTGGACTCGCGCCTGTGACCACCGCGTCGACAAGGATACAGCGTTCGTAACCGGCAAGGTAATCGATGAGTTGAAGCCCGCCGACCGAAAGCTCTTCAAAAGCGAGATCATCCCTTGAGAGTCTTTCCTTCAGATGCCGTACCACGTGGATGCCCACGCCATCGTCAGCAAGCAACTCGTTGCCGAGACCGATGACGAGCAGCGGACGTCGTTCAGGATGCGTGCTGATCCCCATGAGAGCGAATGACTCTAGTCAGAGTGTGAAATAGTCTGCAACAACTGAGCAATGTCTAGATTGAATTCTGCGGGCCAGCTTCCCAGCATTCGAGTTCCGATCTCCCTGTATAGAGAGAGGAGTCTGTCGACGGTCTGCTTGCCCTCCTCAGTGAGCATGACGTGTTCCTTTCGGTGATCCGAAACATCCAACGTGCGCGTGAGGAATCCCCTCTGCTCGAGATCTCGAAGGATTTTCGAAGTACGCGTTGGACTTACATTGATCAATTCACTGAGCATCTTGACGGATGAGGGCTTCTCAGAAAAGAGGACGCTGAGACAATGCACTTCATCAATGCTCAAACCAACGCTTGCGGACACGTGCTTATCAATGCCGCGACATCGTCGCGTCAGACGAAGCAATTCCGCGGCGAATTCCATCTGTGCTCGTTCCATATCACGAAATTAGAGACAGGTGCATCTGGAAACTATATGCAAATATTGTGCAAGCGAAACTATTGCGGAAACATTAGCAAATTGTGAAGCTATCTCGCCAAATAGCGTTGAAGAGTACTACACGTGTTGAGGAATTCACCATTGGCGATTCTCGGAATGAAGCCCGGAGACTTGTGTATCAAAGGCGCCATCGGCGCGAAAAACACATCAACAATTTCCAGCTGGAAAACACTGAGGCGCTGGATATCGAACAGAGGTCCTGTTGGATCTCCGGTTTGCATCCACGGTTCAACATCAGCTCGATCGCACTGAGCGCCTCGATTCTCAGAGGGGAGCAAAATCCGTAGGCGCTTCGTGACGATGAGGGCGCCCGCACGTTCTCTTTGGCCAGGTGCACCTGACGAGGTCATGCGATGCACAAGGTGCGCTGTTGCCGAATTCTTTTCAGTCTGAAAACCTCGCGCCTTTTGACCATATTTGTCTGCACGGTGCGAGTGCTGTGCTAGGCGTCTCGTCACTCTTGCGGATGAGCAGCAAACATTGGTCGGACCCAACTGGGCATCTGACCTTGAAAACTATCCAATCGCAGTTAATCCTTCCTTTTCGATCGCCATTCTCGTTCCGGCAATCATTACCGTTTACGTCGTGATGAGGATAATTTCGGCTCAGGTCATCACTCTTGCTGAGACTAAGACCATTTCGGATTTGAATTCGGCGCGGGAAATCTACCGAAACAAGATTTCACAGATCCATAGCATCACGCGCCTCACCGCGCTTCGCAGGCTGATCTGCACCGCAGTGTTCAATCGGGATCATGGTTTCTTGAGCAAAGACCTCGAGAATATCCTTCGCCGGGAAAACCCGGACATTCTGACAATCCTCGACAGCCGCGGCAACGTCATTGCTCGAGGGCGCAATCCCGATCTCCACGGCGATAACATACTCGAGGACAGATTCATCGAGCACGTTATCAAAACGCGCCAACCCGTCAGCGGAACTGATATCCTATCACGAGAACTGCTGCTGAAAGCATCACCTGATCTTGCTGCGCAGGCCTCCATGGAAGTCATACCGACGCCCAAGGCCAAGGAACGGAAGAATCATCAAGAGACATCGGGAATGGTGCTGACATCCGCGGTACCTCTGTTCGATGACAACGACAACTTCCTGGGAGTGCTCATCGGGGAAATTCTCCTCAACCGCAGCTTTGAAGTCGTGCACAAGATCAAGGAGATCGTTCACGAGGGACAGATCTACGAAGGGAAGGAAATCGGCACCGCAGCGATCTTTCAGGGCGACCTGCGGATCTCGACGAACGTAAGGAACAAAGATGGTACGCGTGCGATCGGGACCCTGGTGTCGGAAGAGGTGTATGATGCTGTCCTGAAGGAGGGGAAACGCTGGGTCGGAGAGGCGTTCGTCGTCAACGCTACATACATTACTGCCTATGAGCCCATCAAGGATCCGATGAACAATATCATCGGTATGTTATATGTTGGCGTGCTGAAGCAGCCTTTCGATGAGACCGCGACTGAAGCAATAAAACTCGGAGCATATGATTTCATCCCCAAGCCTTTCACGCCAAACGAATTGGCAAAAGTGACCGTGGAAGCACTGGCCGCCTGGGGTTCGGCTGTCAATTTCCCTTCACGTGGCAGTTTTTGCTCCCTCAGCACGAATCAGATCAATCGTCTCGACAGCGTGACGCAAATGAGGGATCGCAATGCTCCCTCCAACAATGAGCGCCACATTTAAGGCATCGTGCAGCTCCTCGTCCTTCCATCCGGCCTCCACGCACTGGATCAAGTGGTAATCGATGCAGTCGTCACAGCGCAAAACAGCCGATGCGACTAACCCTAGCAGTTCTTTGGTCTTGGCGTCCAGCGCACCCTCTCTGTAAGCAGCGGTGTCGAGGTTGAAGAAGCGCTTGATGCCAAGATGGTCGATTTGAAAGATGCGGTCGTTCATTCGGGTCCGATCCTCCCGGAATTCATCGAGCCGTGTGGGCATAGATTCTCCTTGAATAGGATGGCACAACGTGAGAATATCTTTTTGTCAGCGTCTCTAGTGTGTCGCGGTTTGCCGCATTGGTGTTTCCCAGAACCCATGGGTCATATCTGAGACCTTGACACCAGCCGTCAACGAGAACTGTCTCGTCAGGAACTAGAATTCGACTTCCACGCCGCCGACGGGAAAGAAGGCGAACTGATAGACCGTCTCCTTCGTCCCATCACTTCTGTGGCTCTCGAAGAACACGTTCTTGGTATTGAAGACGTTCATCAGCGCGATGAAGACATTGATGTTCCAATTGCTCAGATAGAAACGGCTCACCCACTGGATGTCCAGCCGGCTGTAGTCAGAATATCGTGCGGAGTTGTGGCTCCTTGCCGCAATCCACGACCCGCGTGACCACTTCACTCCACCTTCCCGTTCCTGCTTCCACGTGACATACTCGTATGGAGTGTACGGCCTACCTGTCTGGTACCGGTATTTGAAGCTAATCTCCATCTCATTGGAGAGAGGCAAGATATACGAAGGATATCGGATGAAGAACGGCGTTGTGTTGAGCCAGTCACGAACGCCTTTGACAACTTTTCCCGCGAGCGCAGTAACGATGGCCGGATAGTCGTAATCCGACTGATAGTAATCGACAACACTCGGGATTCTCGGATCCTTCTCTCGCGATTTGGAGAGCGAGAGACTGAGTGTTCCAAAGTAGTCTTCCACTTGCTTCTGTTCAACGAGCAGCTCCACGCCGTACGAATACCGCTCCCCGATCGTGAGATTGCGATCCGACCAGAACGTGTCGATGGCAGAAAAGATGAAACCCTCGGAGACCGCGGTTTTCTTGTAGATTTTGTAATAGGTGTCAACGCTGAGTTTCAGGCCGCGGTCGAGGATGTGCTCAAAACCGAGAACGTAATGGTCCGCCCTCATGTTCGGGAGCTGCCTGTTCAGGCCGAGGTTTCTCCTGTCACCGTAGTACGGGAAAGGATGAGTCTGATAATACCGGCCTACAGCAAATGTGGCGGAGGTAACCGAGGGAATAATCTGATAGGACACACTAGCGCGTGGAGACAACGAGCCTTGACCTGAATAGGTGAAATGATCGTACCGCAAACCGAGCGTCAGTGAGAGCCTCGGTGCCATTCTGAATCGGTCACTCACGTAGAGGAAGTACTTGCTCACGTCTCCGAAATCCAATTCCTCA
>JBBTCR010000677.1:0-1327 GCA_038043105.1 Bacteroidota bacterium | reverse complement strand
AGACACTCACCAAGATGCTTGAGTCAATAGAGGCTGAGAAGTTCTGTAGCGGCCACAGTGAAATGACAGATCGGGCAGCAGTAAAGAGCCATATCGCTCAGATGAAAGAAAAGCAGGAGACAATCAAACGACTTCTGAAACAGGGCAAGAACCTGGAACAAGCTAAGGCAGAGTTCGAGCAGGCAGAAGGTAGGTTGATTGAAAGCATATACAGTGAGATAGAAAAACAGCCTCGTTAGAAGATATGAAGAACAATGGGGTAGCTTCCATAGCTTCTTGAGTCCGATTCGCGTGTTCAATCTCGATTTCACCGCTCCACTCCCACCGGGGACGGTTCATAACCGGCACGCCCTATCCATCCTAAATGCTGGAGAATTGTGAGGGATGTATTTGCCTTGCTCTAAGCAGGAAAAGGTGGTATGTTCCCTACTGCCTGGGCAGTGTTATCATCGGTTGCGGATTGCATGGGCTCTATCGAATTCATAGTGTAGGCATGAGGAGAACAGAAAATGCCAAATATAGCCGGAGTACTTAAAGAGGAGATATCACGGATAGCTCGCAAGGAGATCCGGAGTGAGACAACCTCTTTAAAGAAGGCATCATCGCAGTATAGGCGAGATATTGCCGAACTGAAACGCCACGTCTCGAACCTCCAAGGCAGAGTGGCCCTGCTTGAGAAACGGGTGCTCCAAAACGTCCCGTCCCAAGTAACCGACGCTGATGCAGACGGCGTACGATTTACTGCGAAAGGTCTGTGTTCCCAGCGGAAACGATTGGGCCTCAGTGCTGCAGATTACGGCAAGCTCGTTGGAGTGACTGCTCAGACGATTTATAGCTGGGAGAATGGGCTCAGCCGCCCCCGCAAGCAGCAGTTGCCGGTTCTCGCCTCGATTCGCCCCATGGGCAAGAGAGAAGCCCAAGCCCGTCTTGAGCAACTGACCAGGAGCAGTCGGAAGTAGTCAAACAATAGGCCCACATTAGGACGATCCCATGTGGGCCTGTTCAACGTGTCTTTATCCTGCGAAAGGTCAGACCATATCTTTCAGATTCTTAAGTGGCCGAATCTTCACAACATTACGTGCTGGCTTGGCCTTGAAAACAGTTTCTTCGCCAGTGAAGGGGTTGATACCCTTACGAGCCTCAGTTGCAGGTTTGCGCTGTACAATCAACTTCATCAAGCCGGGAACGGCATATGCACCTGGGCCGCTTTGACCGAGGCTCTTTTTAATCTGAGCCGCCATTGCTTCAAACCCAGAGTTGACATCCTTCTTTGTCAATCCTGTCGCATCGGCGATTCCCGATACGATCTCACTCTTGGTCATCGGCT
>JBBTCR010000676.1:1603-3247 GCA_038043105.1 Bacteroidota bacterium | reverse complement strand
TCAAAGATCCGAGCTTCCTATTGCTGGTGCGCAGATTCCTGAAGGCAGGGTATCAAGAAGACGGGAAACTTGTGGCAACAGAAGCAGGCGTGCCCCAAGGCGGAAACCTGAGCCCCATGTTATCCAACATATTTTTGCACTTGTTGCGTTTCACATTGATTGAGACTGAGCGTTTCAGATTGTGTGAGCCTTTTGGCGGTCAGGGATCCCTCCTTCATTGATGCAAAAATAATTCAGTTGCGGCGGTACGGACGTCATCGGCCGTAACGACTTGGCGTTTTTGCGCAGCGGCTGTGATAAGGGCGCCGCGCGCAATATTGTTGATGAGCCTGAACGTGCCGCCGGAGGCCTGGTGTGTTGCGGTGACCGCCGTTTCCTCAAACAAGTCTGGTCTGACTCCGGCCAGGCGCAAGTGATGTCCAATGTAATTCGCGCTCTCTTTTTCATTTCCCGGCTCCAAGTGCATTCTGGCACCAACGCGAGAGGCCAACGGTCTCGAAGTCGGATAGGTCAGTTTATCGATGAGATCATCTTGCCCAACAAGAATCAGCGACAGCAGAGCTTTGGCATCGCAATCACTTTGCGCGAGCGTGTGCAATTCTTTGAAGGCTTCCAGCGACAAGAGGCTCGCTTCGTCGATTACAAGCAAGGGTGTCACCTTTTGCGCGTTGATGTCTTTGAGGCTGGAGATGATGGCGTGGTGCATTTTGGCCCGGTTGCCGTTAATCTGGATGCCGAGCGACAACAGGATTTTGCGATAGGTTTCCAAGATTGAGCCTGATCCCGCTGTCATAAAAATGATTTTGTATTCGGGAAACGGCAAACTCTCGATTGCCCACCGGACGGCCGTGGATTTTCCGGCACCGACGTCGCCAGTGAGAACTCCAACGAGTTTGTGCGTCGCCACGAAACTGCAGCGCGATCGCCATTGACTGATTTGTTCGGTGGCCAGAACATCGTCGTGCTTGACGTCGTGGTCGAACGGTTTTTTTGCGAAGCCAAAGAAAGTCAGATATTCCATGAGACGCTCCTTTTTTTGATTTGGTTATTTTTCGCCTGTTCAAAACGGGACTTTGCCCGTCGTTCTCGTCGATTTGGTTTCGGTCATTTCAATATCCATTTCGCCGCGTTTCAAACGCCTGACTTTGGCGTTGGAATGGATCTCAACCCGCTTGATGAACCCCAACGACTTATTGCCATCGAAGGCTTCGATGAGTGTGGGCGTGGCGCACTCGAATCTGAGTTCCAAGGTTTTGCCTGCGGTTCCCGGCGGAGTTTCGTAGGCCTGGCCGTTCAGCGAGACAATCCGATCTCTGGTGACTTTGCGCAGTTGTCTGTTGCGAAACATTTCCTCCATTTTTTGCGGAGCGTAACGTGGTGTTGTCAAGCAGCGCACAAACCTTTCCAGCGGCGCTTGTTCCGTGGAAGAATGAATCGTGAGATGATAATAACCATCGATCCAGCTGTGTAAGGCCAAGTTGAGAACGTCGAAACTTTGAAAGTCTTTCGAGGACAACTGTGGCAGAAAATTCTCGCGCACGGTGCGAAACCAGCGCTCGCATTTGCCTTTGCCCTCTGGTTGGTAGGGCGTGGAATGAATGAGGCTCACTCCCAAACTCGCCAACGCGTAAGCGAGCCTGGCCG
>JBBTCR010000676.1:0-1503 GCA_038043105.1 Bacteroidota bacterium | reverse complement strand
GTGGAATGAATGAGGCTCACTCCCAAACTCGCCAACGCGTAAGCGAGCCTGGCCGAACGAAAGGCGCTTCCGTTATCGACGTAGAGTTTTCGCGGCAGACCACGTCTGCGAAACGCTTGCGTAAGCACGACGATAAACTCTTCGACCGTTTCTTGTGGACGAAACTCAGCCCACGGGATGAGCCGTGAATGATCGTCGATGATGGCTATAAGATAGGCCTTCTTTCCATTGATTTTGGGGCCGTGCATGACGTCGGCCTGCACGATATCCAGCGGATACTCCGCCTCGAAACGGCGTCGGTCAACGCCATCGGGTTTTGCCGAGCGATCCATCAGTCCGTGTCGTTTGAGCAGGCGGTACACGCTGACCTTTGGCAAGTGCTGTCCGGGAGAAACGATTCCATTTTTACGTGCCAGATAAATGAGGGCGTTCACCGTCAAACGCGGTTTTTCTTGTTTCAACGCAATCAGTGCTTGCGCGGTTTCTCCGTTCATTTTGCGGCTGACTCCTCGGTCACCCCGTCTTCTGGGTTTGAGTGCTTCAATGCCGTGTGCTCTGAATAACGCCAGCCAACGCAAAATCGTGGCGCGTCCCAGACGATAGATTCTTCCGTTGGGTCCGGTCAGCGTGGTGCCAATGATTTTTTTGAGTTCGGAATGCACTTCTCCGCGCGAGGTCTCCACCAATGGGGCGATGATCTGAAAACGAAACAAAGCGAGTGGGTCGTAGTCCATAAAAGTCCTCCTGTTGGTTAAAATTAATGACAGGAGAACTCATAAACGGCGACGATCAGGGTGGCTATGACACTCTTTGGTGGGTGAGCCAAAAACGCGAAAGTGGCGCCCTGTTTGAGTACCGCTTGAGAAGCATCTGGATGCCATCCTTGAGTGTGTGAAATGCGTGTATGAGTTTTTCGGCCACACGCATCCACCACCGAAGTCGTTGCCGAGAAATTCCTTGCGGCGGAGCACGGGTTTGAACACAGTCAATGATTTTGTCGAAAGTGACCTGAAAACGTGGCCAGAGTCCGCGGGGAGAAAGGGTGAAGGTGCGTCGACAACACGAGCAGATCACTCGTCGGACGGTGATGAGATGATCATTGCACCATCGACATCGTGAGCCGTGCCACCAAAGGTTTGCACCGCAACACGCCGATGATGTTGGTTTGGCATAAGCAGCCTTGCCAGAATCAATAACTTTCCGTAGGGATGGTTGGTAAGGATGAGACCCTATGTTGGGTCTTTGTTCTTAATTTTCATTCCGCGGTGTTATAACCCGAGGGTTGAAAGTTCAACCCTCGGCGCCCCGGATTTCTCAAACCAAAGTCCTCGCCAACTTCCACTTCTTCACCTTCAAGTAACAATGCTGCGCTCTTTCATCTTTGGAAGATTCAAGATTAGTCTCAAAGAAAGGGGAAAAAGAAGTCTCAGTCAGAGAGGGAAACAACAGCACTACGTGCTTGATGAGTGGTTCGAAAAAGAAGTCAAGCCACGATTGAAAGGT
>JBBTCR010000675.1:0-1029 GCA_038043105.1 Bacteroidota bacterium | reverse complement strand
GATCGCGGAGCACCCGGTGATCGGCGCGAAGCTTCTCCGGAAGATCGAGTGCGGCTCGGACCTCCCGATGATCGTCTCCTTCGAGCACCACATCAAGTACGACCGGTCGGGGTATCCCGATGTGATGTTCGGGGAGGCGATTCACCCGGCCTCGTACATGACCCAGATCGCCGATGTCTACGACGCGCTGAGGACCTACCGCCCTTACCGGAAAAGCCTGGAGCGGGAGACGGCCGTCTCCATAATGAAGGAGGGGAGGGGGACGGAATTCGAGCCGAAGCTGTTCGACGATTTCCTTGATCTTCTGGGGTAAATCCATGCGGTTCCCTGCCGCCCTGTCGGTCATCGAGTATTTTATTTGCTGTATTTTATTTGCTTGACGGCCCGGAGTATCCCTGTTAATTTCAAGGGCGTTGTGAAATTTGGGCGAATTGCTCAGGTTTGGCATCAGTAAAAAACAAGGAGGAACGGCAAGTGGCACAAGGTACCGTGAAGTGGTTCAACGACGCGAAGGGGTTCGGCTTTATTTCCCAGGAGGGCGGGCCGGACGTGTTTGTGCATTTCAGCGCAATCAAATCAGAAGGCTTCAAGTCGCTGAACGAGGGCGACCGGGTCGAGTTCGAGATCACCCAAGGCCCCAAGGGACCGCAGGCGTCGAACGTCGTCAAGGTGAAGTAACCGCGGAATCCCGTAGGGGGACAACACCCTGACAAATGGAACCCCGGCGAGCAATCGCCGGGGTTTTTTTTTGGGACGGTCCTGTGTGCGGACATGGAAGAGCAGCAAATGGTTCGAAGTCACACAACGGGGGTTGATAAGGCACCGGGGAACGCCAGGACCGTCCCGCCTTTCGTCCTGTGTGAGGACTTTCTTGGGCCGAAAAGGGAACTGGTTATTCAGCAGGGGTTGATGAATCTACCGACGACCTCAGGACCGTCCCGCCTTTCGTCTTTTTCCATTTATTGAAAAAGATATTTTCACTTGACCCGGAAACCTGGCTCAACTAACATGACAATGATATTCAATTTC
>JBBTCR010000674.1:0-2204 GCA_038043105.1 Bacteroidota bacterium | reverse complement strand
CTGGTCGCGAGCGTCTTGAGGTTCAGGAAAAAGCTGGACTAAGATCGCGCTTCCTCGACGAAACACCTTCCGTCCAAGAATTTTCTCCACGCATGCGACGCCATGCACTGCTCCGTGCTCGGCGATGTTCCACACACTCGTCTGTTTGATTTTCAGGCGATATTTGACTACACTGAGAAGAGAATTCCTCCAAGTTGATTCAGCTCCTGAAGGATAATCCTTATCATTCTCTCCTCAATGTACGCAGAAGGGGACTCTTGGCTTGCTTCGAGCGATCCAAACAAGGCTGGAATTTAAGATTCTCCTCCTCCTGATTGCAGTTCTCCTCGTCGGCTTCGGAACCTACGCGATTCTCACCATCCAGCAGCAATCCGAATCGTTGTTGCAGCAGCATCGCCTCCGCCTCACCGAGGTGTCAGAGACGATTATGGCGGGAATTCGCAACGTTATGCTCACCGGCAAGGCACCGTTGACCCTCGAGTTTGTCAACGACGCGCGACAGAACCTCCCCTACGGTCTAACGATCTACGACCGCTTCGGCCGAGAGGTGTTTTTCCGCGAGGGAGAAGGGGTCATATACAACGTTGATGACCCACTCTTGCGCAAGACCCTGGACAACCGGGCGATGCAATCAACAAGGGTCAAAGAACAAGGGCTCGAGATTTATACGCGCTACGAACCCTTGCAAAACAATCCGGAATGCTGGCGATGTCACGAACGAGGTGAGCCGCTTCGAGGCGTTCTCCAACTCGCCGTCAAACCCGGAGCAATTCAGAGCTCGGACGCTGAAGAAGCCGCAAAAGAGATTGCAGGCGTTATCGGTGAGTTTGTTGCAACGGCGTTTCGCACGATTATGCTGGGAGGTCAGGGAGAACAGATGGACACGCTTACAGCGAAGGCCAAGAACATCCCCTCCGTCAAGCGTGTTCAGGTGTACAGCCGCCTGGGTTACCTCGCTTTTGGTCCGGAAGATGAGGAATTGTCGGAGGAAGAAATCCTGGCAATTCTCGAAAACAACAAGAAGGAGTACCGATTCAAGCAGATCGGGAAGGTGTTGCGCTTGTTCTTACCATTGGTCAATCAGGATCGGTGCCAAATTTGCCACGGCGCGAAGTTTCCCATGCGTGGTGTGATGGTCATTGATTTCTACGCAGATTCTCTGAAGCAGCTCCTACGTGAGCCGGCGACGATGTTTACCACTGCTCTTCAATGGACCACCTTCGAGGGTTTTCGCAGTATCATGCTTGTTGGCCGAGCGAATTCTGTCCGCTACTATATGGATGAACTACGCTCGCTTCCCGTCACCCATACGTTGAGGGTGTTCGATCGAAAGGCGAATGAACGCTTCCTTAATCCGAAGCCACGGGTGCGACCTCAATATGCGACGGTGCGTGATACAAAGCGACCAACGGAGTTCACTGAGACGGTCAACGGAGAGGAACACCTCGTAAGGCTCTCTCCGTTGCCGAACGAAGTGCGGTGCCATAGCTGTCACGGCAAGAACCACGATGTACGCGCGGTCGTTGAAGTCACAGCCTCGATGAAGGACATCCAAGACGCGATCTCCACGAACAAGATCCGATCGGCTGGGATTGGACTTTTGACCATGCTTGGGGTGTGGTTGGTCATTCGAATCTTCATGAAAACCGTCGTCGTGAATCCGGTACAGGTCATTGGGGGCGTGGCGCGGCGAGTAGGAGAAGGGGATTTCACAGCATACGCGCGCGTGTCATCTCGGGACGAGATCGGTAGCTTGGCGCATCGAATCAATGAGATGGTTCAGGGGTTGCGCGAAAGATTCCACTTAGAAAAATTTGTTTCGCAGCAGACGGTTGATGCGGTGAGAAAAGCGGATCACCTGGGTGTTCGTCTGGGAGGGGAACGAAAAACCGCCACGGTGTTGTTTTCGGACATCAGGGGATTCACCGCTTACTCTGAAAAAGTTGCTCCGGAGCGGGTGGTGACGATGTTGAACGCTTGCCTTGCGGCGCAATCGGCAATCGTCAAGAAGCACGGGGGTGACATCGACAAGTTCGTCGGCGACGAGCTCGTGGCGGTGTTCCAGGGGGGACGAGATGGTTGAGCGTGCGATCCGTGCGTCCATCGAGATTCAACAGAACATTGATCGATGGCCTGATGTCGAGCAGCGAGAGGTGATCAATGTTGGTATTGGGATCAACACGGGGGAGATGGTGGTCGGCAAC
>JBBTCR010000673.1:0-2273 GCA_038043105.1 Bacteroidota bacterium | reverse complement strand
CGACGGGGTAAGTGGCTGAAGTCTTAGTTGATCCCTTAACACCATACTGCGGTTTCAACCGAACTGGAATTGCAGATGCCGGTTTCCGAGCCACGGGATGCGGACGTCGGTGGTGTCAAAGCTGGCGTCCACCAGAAGGGGGTTATGGGCGCGTTTCTGAAATCGTACTACGACAGTACGTTCATCGAGCAGAATCGTCGCATGGGCGCCGATGAAGTCGAGAAAGAGTTGCTGGGACTTTGCCGACTCGTAACCGTGTCCGATCCGTTGGCCGAGATGGCGGTACAGACTGCTGGCCATGAGTGTCAATTGAACGTCGCAGTTGATCTTCAGCGCCACCGCTGATGACAACGCGTCCATGTGGAAGAAGTTCACGCCGTCGGCGATGTTATTCTCGATCAGCATCCGCCTGGCGTAACGACCGATGAGTTTCGCCGCGGAACGACGCATCTGATTGGTCAACAATAACGTGGGTTCCTCATGGCCCAGGTCGGTGATCGCAATCTGTCAAATGGGTTCGTCGTAGTCAGTCAGTCCTTAAACAAGCGATCATCGAGTGCTTTTTTCGCCATGCGGCGGCCGCGCGGTGCGAGCGCACAGCGATCGTACGGCCTCATAATAAGCCGCGGAGTTGTTTGCGACTTGTCGTTGCTTCATCGGCCGTGTTTCCTTTCCGCGTTCTGCCCTAGGCGCTGCGGCGGTACCGGAGCATCCGGACTCCGGCTTCTTATAGTACTGTGTCAACAGTTTAATTCATTCGCCAAGCGACGAAACACCGACAACAGGGGATTCCAATTCAAGAGCCGATACACCAGACGCCTGCCTGTACGTACAATCTGGCACGGAATCTTCATGAAGTAATTGATGAAACTCCGGAACTCCATTCGCAGCACTCGCTCCTTCTCTTTCCGAAACTTCTCTGCCCACCGACCTTGCTCCGGAAGCCATAATGCCCACCAAGCCTTCAGATTCCACGCTAAGCCTGTCATTACCATATATGCCCAGTTGCTGAACAGATTGTCGACCGGGGCTCGCAACGCCCGTGGACCGTTCGACAATTGCTCGATCAAGTTCTCCTGGTGACATCGATCGTTGCAGGAGAACACAACCTCCTCAGGCGTACTCTCTTGGTCGTTCGTGATGTAGAAGAAATAGACAATCTTGTCGAACAGTCGCTTCTTACCTTTCTCGACGCTGATGTTCTTGCGGACCACGATCATCCGATACGAGTTCGTGCACTCCGTTGGGCGATACTCGAACTCCGCTACCTCTTCACTCTTGAGACGCAAGATCTCGAACTCGCGCTTTCGAACAATCGTGTCTTTCACCTTGTCAGGACGCTCTCGCTCGCTCGTCATCACTTGGTAGCGGGCGGGCCGAGTCAGCTTCTGCCAGGCAGTTTTCGGCAGGTTATCCGCAATCCCCACGAGGTTCTTCTTCGAGTCGTACCCGAAATGAAACTTTACCCCTGCTTTGTCCCAACGATCCAGGTGTTTCGTTTGGCTGAAGTCCGTGTCACCGCGTAAGAGGATCCGTTGAAAACCGGCTCGAAGACACAACGCAATCACTCGATCACACTGCGCCGCCGCGCCCTCATGGCTCGGTCGGTTCCCCGGGCGATGCACCAAGCGGAGAACTTCCCGCGTGTTGGCTAAGGAGACCAGCAACACGTGATAACCCCACGTGCCATCATACGCAATGTCCATCCCTTGTTTGCATTTTCCAGTCGTTTCCACCAAATGACCATCCATATCGATGATCGCTTGCTCGAAGAACCGTTCCGGCTGTCGGGACCAGACCTTCAACCGGGCTTCATCGATGGCGTTCTGTAGTTGGTCGATCGATTCGGCCGAGAGGAAGCGGCGGCAGAAGTCCCCCGCTGTCGTTGGATCCGGAATGCGTTCCGTCCCCAACGCGTTGAGGAAGGTTTCATCGTTTCGCCGAAGTTCGATATCTTCCAGGCACCGTCCCTCACACAGCGCGTTATAAGCGATGTTCAACACGTGATCGGATTCATGGTACGGAGCATAGAGCTTCAGCAAGTGCAGCCTGGAGTCGATCGCACGGGCCAGCCCTGTCTCCTGGACCAGCTTCTGAATGAGTCCAATACCTCCATAAGTGATAGCGCGCGTCCGCTCGGCCATTTCATATTCAATATTGCCAGCGGCGAACATTGGCTTACCGCAGTCCTCAGGGCGCAGCCGGGTGGCCCGACCTGCAATACTCCGCTTGCGTGCTTCGATCATTTTTCGCAGAATCATCTGAAATCCTCC
>JBBTCR010000672.1:0-2100 GCA_038043105.1 Bacteroidota bacterium | reverse complement strand
CAGAACACAGGTGTGGCGGTTCGTTCAGGTTGCACTGTTCCTTCTGTTCTTCGCCGGAACAGTCGCGGTGAATCTCAATTGCGAGAACGAAGACAACCCGGCGGCGAGTCCGGAATGTGGCAGCGGAAGGGTGACCTGGGATTCGAAATCTCAGGTCTGCCGCGATCTACAGGACAACAGGATCATTCCCAACAAGTGCTGCGGACGATGAGGCGGGTGAGCAGCGTCGTCTGTAGTTAGTAACGTGAAACCCTCACGCTTGAAACCCCGGCATCAATCTCCACATAGATCTTCTTCGCGGCACTCTCGAAGTTCGCGGTTTGGTACTTATCATCATCAATCCTTTCGAACCCTCTGATCCTCCTGCTCGACAGCTTGGTTTCCGCGCGAACCTCACATCCTACCGTCTCCGGAACTTCGATCTCGATTGAAGACGCGCCGGCCTGAATTCTCACTCGGCTCTCGCTCGAGCGATCTCCTAGCCGCAGCTTCAGCGATGACGCCCCCGCATCAATCTTCACGTCGTCGACCTTGTACGGGCTCAAGTCGAAATCAAGAGACGCTGCGCCGATCTCAACGTTAACGTCCCAAACCGGATGGACATTGAGCTTGACCTCCGCGCGGTTGCGGAACTTGCCGAAGTTCCAACGCCCCGAACGGCCTCTGAATCGCAGTGAAAGCGATTCGGAGTCCCCTGCACGATCCGTCGTCAAGGCGTACTTACCGAAGCTCACGTGGGTTGACGCATCAAGGAGTTGGGTCGTCGTGTCTTGAATGAGGAACTTGCCCGCTCCCGAGGAAAGTGCGAACGACGCTCGTTCGACCGCCCCGCTGTATGGCTCAACAAAGGATTGCTGATTAGTCTCGCCCAGCACGTAATCGTAGTCGCGATCATACCATTCTGCTACGAAGACGGCAATGATCATAAAGACTATCAGCAGAATCAGCAGGAGCACGACGTACCATTTAGGACGCTCTTTCCCGACGATGAGGGAAAGTCCCCAGAAGATGAGGATGAGGGGCCAGAGTCTCCAAATGGCGACCCACTCGACGTTGATCAGACCAAGATTGTTCAGCAGAATGAGTCCGCCGATTAGGAGAAACAGAACTCCCCAGAAGAGGGTGCTGGCTTTCATGGCTGCCTCCAGCTAGTTGTTCGGTCGAAGGGACTTGTAGATTAAACCTGCGCCGATGGCGATGAGAATCAGCGGCCAGTAGTCCACGAAGTGAAAATCGGGCAGGAAATTTTCTCCCAGGAACAGAAGACCGAGCACGACGAGAATCAGTCCACCCACAATGCTTCCACGGCTCGGACGTGATTCCTTCTGTGCTTCGGGTTGAGGTGGAGCTGTGCCTGTTGGTTCGGTTGATGTGGTCATAGGTGTCTCTTTCGGTTGTTCTGGAATGACGATCCAAGCGATGATATAGGCCAAGATCCCGGTGCCACCTGCAAATGCCGCGACCACAAAGGCTATTCGGATCAAGACGGGATCAACATCGAGATAGTCACCGATCCCGCCGGCGACACCTGCAATCACTCTGTTTGTTCTCGAAAGGTATAGTCGTTTCGTCATGACGGGCTCCTTTCCTAACGGAGTTACGAGGCGCGGAATCAAATGTTTCAACTGTCAAGAATGAGAAAGAGCGCCACCACCAATCATTGCAAGATCCAAGACCTGTTGATTTCTCAGCCCAACGGCTCCCGAAATGGCGGCTGAGTGGATTGAAGTGGAGTCAAAGGAATCAGATGAAGGCCCTGCGAACAAGAAAGCATGAGCCTTGAGCTGCTCAGAGCGAAGGTGTCTGTTTCGCTATTGGGCAGGTTCGGGAAAAATCCGAGGGGATCCCTGATCTAATGGAAGGATGTTAAAATGAGTCCTCAGCGTCGGAAGGATATCCTTCAGTGACGCCGTGAGGAAAGAACATCAGATCTCAGGGCTGTTGATGAAGGACAAATTCCCCTGCCTTTTGATCCTTTCTCTACAAGGTGTTAATGCGTGCGGCAGACGAATCGCCTCACGAGAGATCCAACATCGGCGATGAGCAATACCTCGGTTCGAACAGGGCAGATCGGTCATTTTTTCTTGACTGGTTTGGGGG
>JBBTCR010000671.1:0-9189 GCA_038043105.1 Bacteroidota bacterium | reverse complement strand
CATCACCCGTCCAAATCTCAGAATCTCTTACAAGAAACGAGAGCGTGTCTGGATTCGAGCCTGTCAACGGAAGAACTGCGCATGTCTATGCTGTTCCTCTTCATCTTGATGGGAGGATAGTGGGCACTCTCTTGCTCCTACACGATGCCTCCTACATTGATGCGAGGCTCGAGGGGATTTGGCACACGAACTTCGTTCGTCTACTTACATTGTCGTTTCTGATTATTCTTACGACGGTCTTGGTGGTTCGATGGAGTATTACAGGCCCGATCGCACAGATTGCTGGATGGATGAAAGGATTGAGGATGGGGAAGATCAACCAGCCGGTGACTGTTCCGCGAGGAGACATTTTGGGTCCTTTGGCGGAGGAGGTGGCGCTTCTTGCAAAGAGCTTGGCCCTCGCGAGAGCGACAGCAGAAGAGGAAGCCCGCTTGCGGGTTGAAGCGGAGTCTCTCTGGACTGCTGAACGTCTGAAAGAGCATGTTCGGCAGGAGTTAGGTGGAAAGAATCTCGTTATAGTTTCGAACCGCGAACCATATATGCACGTCAGGCAAGGAAGCGCTGTAGAATGCATTGTTCCTGCCGGAGGCTTGGTGACTGCATTGGATCCAATCCTGCGCGCGTGTGGAGGTGTTTGGATCGCAAGCGGAAGTGGGGACGCAGACCGCGAAACGTCAGATGAAAAAGGCAGACTGCGAGTACCACCAGAGGAGCCAACCTACACGCTCAAACGAATCTTCATTTCGAAAGAGGAGGAAGAAGGATACTACTATGGTTTTTCCAATGAAGGAATTTGGCCACTCTGCCACATCACGCATACTCGTCCCATCTTTCGCCTGAAGGATTGGATCAGCTATCAAAAGGTGAACGAGACGTTTGCCGGAGTGCTGCTCGATGAAATTGCCCATGAACAGGAACCACTCATCTTAGTACAAGATTATCATTTTGCCCTTCTCCCGTTACTGGTCAAATCAAAACGTCCTGACGCGCGTGTGGCAATATTTTGGCACATTCCGTGGCCAAATCCGGAAGTGTTCGGGATTTGTCCTTGGAAACAGGAGATTCTCCTAGGTCTATTGGGCGCAGACCTCATCGGATTTCACATCCAGTTTCACTGCAATAATTTCCTTGAAACCGTCGATCGATTCTTGGAATCAAAGATCCATTGGGATCAATTTTCCGTCGAACGCCGGGGGATGGTTACAACAGTGAAGCCGTTCCCGATCAGTGTTGCTTTTCCAGGCCTCATGCACAATGGAGAAAGACCGGTACCTGTCCAGAAGTCTCATCTGGAAATCGTCTTGAAAAAGATCGGGGTGAATGCAAAGCACCTCGCGGTCGGGGTTGATCGGATCGATTATACCAAAGGGATTATTGAACGATTCAACGCAGTGGAGCGATTTCTGGAAAAATACCCGGACTATGTTGGGCAATTCACATTTGTAGAGCTTGGCGCGCCCAGCCGGACTCACATCAAGCGATATCATGATCTGATGGCCGAACTTGAAGAAACGATCGACAGAATCAATTGGCGCTTCCAGATGAGAGAATGGAAGCCCCTTGTCTTTCTCAAAGCTCATCACAATCACCAGACAATCAGTCAATTCTACCAAGCTGCCCAAATCTGTATGGTTACCTCACTCCACGATGGCATGAACCTCGTGGCCAAAGAGTATGTCGCCTCCCGTGAAGATGAAGACGGCGTGTTGATTCTGAGCCAATTCACGGGTGCATCGCGAGAACTGCAAGACGCTCTGATTGTGAACCCGTATGATGTTGAAGAGATGGCAGACGCAATCCATCTAGCGCTGACAATGTCGCCCAAAGAAAGATCTGAGCGGATACGACGCATGCGCGCAATCATCAGAGACCGCAATGTATACCGTTGGGCCGCGAATATCGTGTCCACGTTATGTCAACTGCGAGTTACAAAACAGGTCGCTGAAGAGATACCCTAGACTCCATGCCACCACAATATCTATTCGATAGAGACGCTGGAATCTGGAATTCCATCCTGGGCGAGTTGACCGCTTCCCGTCAATTGCTGATGTTTCTTGATTATGACGGGACTCTTGTTCCCATCCAAAAGCTGCCCTCATTGGCGGTTCTCCCCTCTGAGATGAAAGGGTTTCTTCGACGCCTGTCAAAGCGTCCAAATGTCTCACTTGGTTTGGTTACGGGTAGATCGCTATCGGATATCAAGAGTCTGGTACAACTCAACGGTGTGTTTTACGTGACAAATCATGGCTTCCAAACTTCGCTTACCAAATCACACTGGGTTCATCCCGAGGCACAAAGAGCTCTTCCTGTTCTGGGCAAAATCTTCTTGGAACTTAGGAGCACACTCAGTTCTATTCGCGGAGTGCTCATTGAAGACAAGCAGTACACCTTGACGGTACACTACCGAAATGTTCGTGAACGCTCAGTACCCCTGCTGAAGAAAGCCGTAGGAAGAGTTGTCCGTCCGTATCGGACGATGGTCAAAATGACAACGGGGAAAAAAGTCATTGAGGTGATGCCAAACGTTTCTTGGGACAAAGGTCACGCTGTCCTCCGAATCCTGAGGTTGCTTTCATCGAGAGGGAAACCCCTGATTGTCTACATCGGTGATGACAAAACAGATGAAGATGCTTTCAGGCTTCTTCCGCCTAGCGCGATCACAATTCGCGTAGGGTGGAGCCGCACTTCACATGCAGCGTACTTTGTGCACAGTCCAACCGAGGTGCAAGCCCTCCTGAAGGCGATCGATTCAATAAGGGACGAAGGGAATAGGAAATGAGTCTCGTGCCAAATGAGCCCTTCTATTTTTTTACCCGTCAGAACCTCACGTATCTGACCGGTAGAAAAGCAAGGAACTTGCCGGAGTTACTTGCCGGCATTAAGGAGGTCCCAACCTCGTCGATCTATCACCATACGCATCATTATCTAGAGCAGCACGAATTCCTTTCACCGGAGCCGCCAAACGACTTCGCCTACTGGATCACCGATATCCTTCAAGACAAGGTGCTGGGGGAGAAGGTGGCGAGTATCGACTTGCGAGAATTCTTTACGCTGCATGACATTCGGTCACGAATTATCGAAGTCATTGAACACGCGATGAGGGGAAATCCGAATGCCTTTCAACAGAATGCTCCAAACGGCGAGGAGTTTCACTTCATGAATGCGCAGACATTTGTGTTCCCCACCAAATACGTTGCTCACAGCCTCATCGACTTCAAAGAATGTCTTGAAAAGGTGTCGATCTACTCAATCTACTACCACGTTTTCGAAGCAAGGCTTCGGCGAAAGTTTTCTGACTTTTCTATCTGGCTCGCAGCCTCACTGGGTGAAGACGAACTTGCGCAAGAGTTCATGGAGCTCGATCCGTACACACAAACGCTCGAAAATCTCAGGCGAACCCTTATCGGGCATATTGAAACCCGTCTGAAGGAGGGCATCCGTGGCAAAGCTTCGAGAATATGAAAAATATGTTGGAAGCGATGTTATTGATGAGCTTGAATTGTACGCCGGCAAGCTGTCAGGTGTGGTCATTCAGAATATCAATTCGACAGCGGTCGGCGGAGGGGTTGCGGAAATTCTCATGCGGATGATTCCGATGCTTCATGAGCTTGGGGTAAATGCGATCTGGGATGTAATCAAAGGTGGAGAGCGGTTTTTTGAAGTCACAAAGAAGATGCATAATGCGCTGCATGGCCAGAAGATCACCTTTACCCAGGAGGAACTCGATCTCTACGCCCAGACAAATGAGATGAATGCCCGCGAAATGAATTTACGAGGGGATATCATATTTATTCATGATCCACAACCCTGTGCACTGGTTGACCGAAAGAAAGACTTGGGTCGCAAATGGATATGGCGATGCCATATTGATTTCTCTTCACCCGACCCATTCACATGGAACTTCCTGAAAGAATATATAGAACAGTATGATGTCGGTGTTTTTTCGGCTCCGTCCTTTGCGCGTGAGCTGAGTATCCCGCAGGTTCTCATTTCGCCATCCATCGACCCGCTGAGTGACAAGAACCGCGAGCTTTTGCAGGAGGTTATCGATTCTGTGTTGGAGAGGTTTAAGATCGACAAGAACCGGCCTATTGTGACCCAAATATCTCGGTTTGACTATTTGAAGGACCCTGTTGGGGTGGTGCAGGTGTTTCGTCAAGTCAGGCGGTATGTTGATTGCCAGCTTGTTCTCGCGGGAGGCGGAGCGACAGATGATCCCGAGGGCGCAAAGGTTCTCGCAGAAGTTCAAGAAATTGCCAATAACGACCCGGATGTCTTCCTCTTATTGCTCCCTCCCGCGAGTGACATAGAAATCAATGCATTGCAGCGTGCTTCGTCTGTCATTCTTCAGAAATCACTCCGGGAAGGTTTCGGTCTAACTGTCGCTGAAGCTCTGTGGAAGAGCAAGCCCGTGATTGCGGGAGCGGTAGGCGGGATTCCTTTGCAGATCGTACACAAGCATTCAGGGCTTCTCACACACACCATTGAGGGCACAGCGTTCGCGTTGAGACAGCTCCTGCAAAATCCCAGTTTCGCAAAGGCGCTGGGAGAAAATGGTCGTGAGCATGTGAGAAAGAACTTCCTCATTACTCGACATCTGCGTGACTACTTGTTGCTGTTCTTATCACTCGAGCACAAAGGAGAAGATATCGTTTACCTATAATGACGAGTTGGTGCGGGCGTGTTCTTCCAGACGCACAAGAGGACACTCAAGCTCATAAGCGTTTCTTACGGACGTTCTTGGGAAGCGCAAGTACAAATCTCACTATCCGTTGGTTAGGCAACTGCCTGACCGAAAGAAGCCAGGCATTATTTGGCTTCGCTGATCGGCTGACCCGCACCAGTAGCAGCGCACCAATCGCTCCCACCTATGTCGAGCTGAGATTCCTGCGAAATGTCTTCGCAGGTCTCGATCTGCGATTCAAACTTCAACCGCATGCATCTTCCATCACACGCACCTCTTGAAATTTCTCGTTGAGTCTTTCTCTTTTTTTGTCTACCATCTTAGAGTATTCAAGCAAACCGCATAGGTACGCGAACCCTTTCATCAGCCACGTAGGCATCATCTTTATCTAGGAGGAGTGATGACGCACGCAAAACCGATCGCCGTTTTGACCCGTTATGCACACCTCATTGCACTGCTTGTTGTCCTCAGTGCGTTGAGGTCAGCCGCACAGGAGCCGTTTTCAATCGCTGAGCATTACACCAAGCACGAATATATGATCCCCATGCGCGATGGAGTGAAGCTCTTCACCGCCGTCTACGCGCCCAAGGAGACAACGCAAACGTATCCCTTTATTCTGACCCGGACGCCATACAGCAGCTCGCCGTATGGTGAGAACCAGTTTCCACCGTCCGTTGGCACCCAGGGGGAACGACTGTTCCGAGAGGGCTATATCGTTGTCGTTCAAGATGTGCGAGGACGCTACATGTCCGAGGGTGAATTCGTGAACGTCCGCCCCTATATCGCCGTCAAGAAATCCACGAGGGATATCGACGAGACAACCGACACTTACGATACGGTCGACTGGCTGGTGAAGAATGTACCCCGGAACAATGGACGCGTCGGCATCATGGGCATCTCGTATCCCGGATTCTACACTTCGATGGGCACCATCGACGCTCATCCTGCCGTGAAAGCCACGTCGCCGCAGGCCCCCGTCTCGAAGTGGATGGATGGAGACGATTTTTTCCACAATGGGGCATTCTTGCTCCCTCACGCTTTCAATTTCTACGCGTGGTTTGGCAAGCCCAGGCCGAAGCCTAAGAGCACCATGGATATTCCGTTCAACCATGGCACGCCTGATGAATACAAGTTCTTCTTGGAACTAGGTCCGCTCCCTAACGCCAATAGAAAATACCTCAAGGACAGCGTGGCCTTTTGGAATGAAATGATGCAGCACGGAACCTGGGACAGCTTTTGGGAAGCGCACAATATCTTGCCCCATCTCAGGAACATCAAGCCTGCAACGCTGGTCGTCGGCGGATGGTTTGACTCAGAAAACCTGTTCGGAGCCTTGAACACCTACTCATCAATTGAGAAGCAGAATCTAAACAATCGAAACATGTTGGTCATGGGCCCTTGGTCGCACGGCCAATGGGGTTCCGACTGGGGAGACTCGCTCGGGCACATACAATGGGGGTTCAAGACGGGTCTCTTTTACGTTGACAGCATCATCGTCCCGTTCTTCAATTACCACTTGAAAGGAGGCAGCGAACCGAAACTCGCCGAAGCGATGGTGTTTGAAACAGGGAGAAATGTGTGGAGACTTCTGGAGAGTTGGCCTCCAATAAATGTCACGAGCACGAATGTCTACCTCACAAAGAGCGACCGTCTCTCATTTGAGCCGCCCGACAAAAGCAGGACCGGTGAGTCGGAATACGACGAGTACCTTAGCGACCCGGCGAAGCCCGTCCCATACACCGCAGAGATCACACACTGGTACAACCCCGCTTTCCCCGTTGAAGACCAGCGTTTCGCTGCTAGACGGCCTGATGTGCTCGTCTATCAATCCGATGTTCTGGCGGAAGATCTCACACTTGCCGGCCCAATTACTGCGAGCCTTTTTGTTTCTACCTCAGGCACGGATTCCGACTGGATTGTGAAGCTGATCGACGTGTTTCCTGATTCAGTAACATCCACCAACCGATTTCTCGGTGCAGGCTATGATGAGCGCACACTCAGGCTCAAAGGCTATCAAATGATGGTGCGTGGAGACGTGATGCGAGGGAAATTCAGAAATAGCCTCTCCAAGGCGGAGCCATTCGTACCGAACAAGGTAACGAAGGTTGAATTTGTGCTGAATGATGTGTTCCACACCTTCAAGAAGGGACACAGACTCATGGTGCAGATTCAGAGCAGCTGGTTCCCGATGATCGACCGCAACCCACAGAAGTTCGTTGACATCTATAACGCGACGGAATCGGATTTTCAAAAAGCGACCCAACGCGTCTACCGATCAGCACCCTGGAGCTCACACCTGAAATTGCCTGTGCTAAAGTAAGTGAAAGTAACCCTTCTCGAAACCCGTCAGGTTGTTGGTATGATCCAAGTGTAAAACCTGACGGGTTTTCTGTTTCAATTGAGACTGACTCCTTTTTTTGCTATTTTGGTAAGGTTTCTTGACCGCCTGAGCAATTCGGAGAGGCGCTTTTTCACCACACAACGTGTACATGTTCCAAACGAGAACCATATTTGTCACGGGAGCGACGGGTTTCATCGGCACCAAGCTTGTGAATGAGCTTGTGCGTCTGGGTCACACTGTTCATGCGCTCACCCGCAGCACCAGCAATACGGATGGACTTAAGGACGATCGGATCAAGCTGGTGACGGCTGATCTGTCTGATTTGAACTCGTTGAAGAGCGCCATGAAAGGCTGCAGCCAGGTTTACCATCTCGCTGCGTACGCAAAGAATTGGTCCCGCGACAGATCGGTCTTTTTCAAGTACAATGTCGATGGGATGAAGAATGTTCTTGAAGCTGCAAGGCGCGTCGGCGCTGAGCGGGTTGTTTTCACGTCGACGATCGTCACCTTTGGGCCAACACCTCCCAATGTGGTTGGCGACGAAATGATACCTCGCATGACAACACGCTACTATACTGAGTACGAGGAAAGCAAGGCTGTTGCCGAACAGGAGGCTCTCCGGTATGCAGCCGGCGGATTTCCAGTCGTGATTGTGAATCCGACGCGCGTCTATGGCCCCGGCAAGCTCACAGAGGGGAATTCCGTCACCTTGATGATCGACATGTACGATAAGGGCAAAGTCCCCGTGCTCCTCAATCGAGGGGCAAATGTGGGAAACTACGTTCTTGTTGATGACCTCGTACGCGGGCACATTCTGGCAATGGAACGGGGGCGCATCGGCGAGCGATATATTCTTGGCGGTGAGAACGTGCCCCTGAAACGATTCTTCGAGATCGTCAACGAGGTCAGCTGCAAGAGGCATTTTCAATTGAGTCTGCCCGCCCGGTTCGCGATGCTGTATGCGGGGTTTGAGAAGAAAAAGGCGGAGTTGCTCGGTTGGTACCCCCAGATTACACCCGGATGGGTCGAAACGTTTCTCCAGGATTGGGCATACTCCTCAGCCAAAGCGGAGCGGGAACTTGGCTACACCGTTACGCCCCTGCGGGAGGGTATCCGCATGACTTACGATTGGCTGCTTGAACAGCGAAAGAATCACAATCCGAGAAAAAGCCAGTGAACCAGACAGAACCCGCAGGCCGATTGAACTCATCCATATCGCTCTCAGGCCTCTTCAGCGGCGACAACAGAAAACCGACAATCATCCTCCTCGTCACCCCTTTTATTCTCACGACATTCAAGTACTACGGAACAAGATCCTTTTACTTAAGCGACCTCGCTTCCTCATTTGTTCTCTTCGGTGATGTACAACTGACTGCCGAGCTGTATACGTTTGTATCGGCCTTCGTCTTGCTGGGGATTCTTCCACTTCTCATCATCACATTTCTCTTCAAGGAGCCGATTGCATCCTATGGTTTGCAGCTTGGAGATTGGCGGTTTGGGTTGAAAGCATTTCTTGTCCTAGCTCCAATCATGGTCGCAGCCACCTACTCCTCATCCACGACGCCGGAGATCATTGCTGAATATCCTCTTTTCAAAGGAGCCGGCGCTTCGCCGCAAGCGTTTGTCACTCATGCCCTCTCGTACCTGCTCTTCTACGTGGGATGGGAGACGTACTTCCGCGGGTTCATGCAGTTTGGATTGCAAAAATCGCTGGGAGACTGGAACTCCATCCTTGTCCAGACGGTGGTCTCTTGCCTTCTGCACATTGGCAAGCCTTCGGGGGAGATTTACGGATCGATCATCGGCGCGCTGGTGTGGGGCATTGTCGTCTTCCGCGCACGGTCAATCCTGTTTGTCATTCTTCTGCATTGGCTCTTGGGCGTCTCGCTTGATTTCTTCATTTGTTTCGTGAACTGACCGGTCTCTCTCACTTCAACTCGCCGCCTCAGGAGTAGGGTATGACAGAAAAGACCTTTCTCGTTGGGAAGCTTCGCCTCCAAGCCACCGACGGCCTCATTCTCCTCGCCCTTGCGCTCTTTAGTGTTCTCGCCATCGTGTTTCTTGCGCGTGTTGAGAACTGGTGGATGCTGGTCGCGAAAAACATCGGTGTAACATTTCTTTATCTCAGCTTTGCCTATTTCTCCCAACGTGCTTCAAGGAAGCT
>JBBTCR010000670.1:0-9792 GCA_038043105.1 Bacteroidota bacterium | reverse complement strand
TTGCGCTGGAATGCCTCCTCAATTTTCTGCTTGCGAATGAGTAACGATCCGTCGCTTTCAGGCTTCGTCAGATACAAGGCTGTCTCCAATCCATTGAGCAGCTTGCGTGCATCGCCGGCCGAGAGGAGCATAAGGTAGTCCCTCTCCTCAATCGTGATCTTCCGTTTGGACAGAAGCTTGTCAGAAGTCAGTGCGCGCGTGAGGATCGTATCGAGTTCCTCTGTGGTGAGCGGATCCATGACATAGACGCGGCATCGAGAGAGGAGCGGTGAGATAACCTCAAATGAGGGATTTTCTGTCGTTGCGCCGATCAGCACAACAACCCCTTCTTCCACACTATGCAACAACGCGTCCTGCTGAGCCTTGTTGAACCGGTGAATTTCGTCGATGAACAGGATGGTGCGTTTCTTCAGGTGAGTCAGATTCCGTTCGCCCTTTGCGATCACGGCGCGGACCTCCTTCACTCCCGACGAGACGGCATTGAGCTGGAAGAAATCCGCTTTCACATGGTTGGCAATCAATCGGGCGAGCGATGTCTTGCCGACACCTGGCGGTCCCCAGAGGATCATCGAAACGAGCTCCCCTCGTTCGATGATCACACGCAACGGCTTCCCTTCGCCGAGAAGATGATTCTGACCGACAAATTCGCTTAGGACTTTGGGGCGAATTCGCTCAGCAAGCGGGACGTAGGAGGCCTGTTGCAAGGATTGAGGTTCTTCAGTCGAGAATAGATCGGACATTGAATTCCCCAGAATATCGGAATGCGGATTGAAATATGATGAATCGCTGTCGTAAACGAAAAAACCAACATGAGCACAAAAGTGCTTCTGTTGGCTTGCTCTCTCTAAACTGCAGCCCCAAGGCTGTGGTTATCTGCATTCTGCCTACTGCATACTGCCTACTGTCTTTTCTCTAATCCTTCTTGACCTTATACACTGTCTCTCCCGGCCGCGCCATGCCGTATTTCTCGCGAGCAACTTTTTCGATTGTCTTCTTGTCTCCCTCGAGCGCTTTCTGATATGCCTGCAGGCGCTTCGTCTCTTCCTCAGCAGCCCTGACCTTTTCGATCATCACTTGTCGCTCGTTTTCCAAGCGTATGCGTGCAATGATCCCTCTATTGTTAAAGAGGACGTAGGATAGAACAATGACACCGCCGATGACGATGAGCGCACGCCGCTTAGTCTTAAAGACCCTCTTCGTAATTCCCTGCAGCCACCGCGGTCTTTGAATGTCCCTGAAGAACTGACCTTCCATATGTTCAAAGGTAGTTCGAATTTGCCCGTTTTGCAACTTAAGTCAGCCCTTGTACCAATCGGCTTTCGGGTGATACGTCGTCTTGAGCTTCGCCTTCGCCTTGTGACGTTCGAGAGCCAACTCGATGAGCTTGTCCAGCAACCCGGAGTATGAGAGTCCTGATGCTTGCCAGAGCTTTGGATACATGCTGATGGAGGTGAATCCGGGAATGGTATTGAGCTCGTTGAGATAGATCCTGTTCGTCCCTTTGGACACCAGGAAATCAACTCGCGCCATGCCGGCACAGTCTAGAACCTTGAAGCTTTCGACTGCATACCGCTGGACATTTTTGATAACCGCTTTCGGCAGCTTTGCGGGGATTATGGCTGTTGATTTGCCGTCAACGTACTTCGCATCGTAATCATAGAACTCGTTCGATGGAATGATTTCACCGGGCACCGACGCGATCGGGTCATCGTTCCCAAGAACGCTGCACTCAATCTCACGCGCGTGCTTCACCGCTCGCTCGACAAGAACCTTCAGATCATATTCCCCCGCGAGATGAATGGCTTCAATCAACTCCTTTCGGCTGTGTGCCTTGGTGATTCCAACGCTCGAACCGAGATTTGCCGGCTTGATGAAGCATGGGTAGCGAAGTGTTCGCTCAATCGGCGTGATGAACTTCTTCGGACTCTCGACGAATTCTGAATACAGGAACCAGACATCCGGTGTAACGGGAATCTTCACTTGACGGAGGAGCTGCTTTTGAACAATCTTGTCCATTCCTAAGGCAGAACCGAGCACGCCTGAGCCCACGTAGGGAATGTCTGCTAGCTCAAACAGCCCTTGGATTGTGCCATCTTCGCCGTATGTCCCGTGAAGCACTGGAAACACAACATCGAGGGGATGCGGCGGTACGTCGGCAGCCGCATTCTGAAGAGGAACAAGGCCTCGCTTGCGCGGGTCAGGGACGAGAATGTGCTCTGGAAGATTGTCGATGTTTCCTTTTTCTTTGAGCAATGCGATCGCCTCGCGCGAACTCAACCACCGACCTTCCGCAGTAATCCCAATGGGGAGAATTTCATATTTCTCTTTGTCCAGAGCGTTAATGACCGAAGTGGCGGAGACGAGCGACACTTCGTGCTCAGCGGAACGCCCACCGAAAATGACACCGACACGGATCTTTGGAGGCATGGGAGTGTTGCTCGCAGTAAGGCGTTTCGTTCCTATGACTGTTGTTTGCCGAACGTCGCAAAGAGCTTAGTGACTTCCGCTGGGGAGAGAGATCGTTCTCCTCCGAGAAGTCTCGCAACAAAAGCAATGTGAGCAGCGTGCTCAACCTTTTCCATCTTGAAGAATGCATCATCCAGGTCCTTGCCGAACGTCACGACGCCGTGGTTCTCGAGCAGAATGGCGCTTGAGGATTTCACGTATGGAGCAATCGACTCGGCTACTTCCTTTGTGGAGGGCGTCGCGTATCGGGCCAAGGGAATGCTTCCCAAGCCAAAGATGACTTCCGGAAGCAAGTGCTTATCGAGCGGAATTCTCGCGGTTGCGAATCCAGTTGCATACGTGGGGTGTGCGTGTACGACAGCATGGACGTCGCTTCGTTGCTGGTAGATGAACAAATGCATGCCCAGTTCCATCGAGGGCTTCCGGTGCTTCGAAACCGTCTTAGCGTCGAGAGTGACCTCAACCAGGTCAGCTTTCGATACCCTGCCTTTGTTCAGCGACGTGGGTGTGGTAAGGATGTTACCGCTGGGCAACCGTACGCTCACATTTCCGTCCGTCGCCGTGACGAATCCTTTTTCGTACAAACCCCGACACACCGCAACAAGTTGTCGCGCAACCTCTGAATCGTAACTCATGAATAGGTGTGAGTGTGCTTGACTCTGGATCCAAAATAGACAAAAGACACCTGAGGTTCAAGCAATTGAACCTCATTCCGAGAGCAGCAGGTAGGAAAGTACAGCGAAGCTCACCTGACTGATGACGATTGTGATTGCTGCCGCGCGGTCCAACCGCCGTGTTGAGGAAAGGAGAGCCGGATCCCTCGACTGCAGGTATCGATCGAACTCGCGATTCGCCTGATCTTTCAGATATGCCGAGAGAACACCGGAAGCGATCATTGTGGATCCGGAAACGTACAGAGGCCAAGACTGCGACGAGATTGCTTTTTGATCGGAGAAGAGGACGTCGAGCGGTGGAGTACCTCCCGTGGTCAGTTTCGGCAGCAGCCGCGCAACGATGGGCTGATTGTCTTTCTTGCTGAGCGGGATGCGTTGAGGTTCAAATCCCTCCTTCTCTATGAGAACTTCCCCGCTGAGTCGGGTGAGGCTTCTAAGGAAGACTGGCGTCGTACCGACTTCCGTTCCTTGATACACAACCTTCCCTCCGTATGGAACAGACTGGATCGTCGCCACACCGCCTAGCTCAACGACTTTTTCACTTTCGCTCTGATGAGCGATCCGAACGGTGTCTTCGCGGGAGATCGCATTCCAGGCCATCATTGAAGGATAAAAGAACCTGATCCGATGGAGACCGGCGGGTAGTGAAAGCCCTCTCACCGGTGTTTTGCCAACATAGAGCGTGTCGAGATACACATCCGCTCCACTCGGTTCACTGATGATGCTCAGCGTTCCGAGTGAATCAGGTGACTCCGTGGGACGGCTGTGAGCGGCAGAACTGAAGAGAAGAAGGAGTATGAGATACAATCGCATCATTGCTGAACCGGCCTAAGCGCTATGAGTAATCTGTCCTCAGAGGTGAGCAACAACAAGTCCCCCCAGATGACGGGTGACACCTTGATGCGGCCCGGTGCCTCATATTGCCAGAGCTTCTCCCCTGTCTGCCTGCGCAGCGCGTACAGGGTTCGATCCAACGAACCCACGTAGAGGATATCCCCCGCAACAAGGGGAGCGCTGCTGATGACACTGCGGGCCGAGAAACTCCAGACGCGCTCACCTGAGTCAATCCTCAGCGCATGAAGCCGACCATCCGCTGACCCGACGTACACCATTGTGTCAGAGGCAGCCGCCGCACCGTAGATCTTTGAACCTGTATCATACTTCCAAGACAATTTCCCGGAACTCACTTGAATAGCGTACACGGAGCCATCAAGAGAACCTACGATGCACAGTTCACGCGTAACAATAGGAGTCGCAAAGACACTTGCTCCCGTCTGGTGTTTCCAGCGCAGGGTTCCGCTCGTGCGCTCCACGGCGTAGATGAAGCCGTCGTCAGACCCAAACACAATCACTGCACCATCGGAGGCAGGTGATGAGCGAATGGGCTTACGCTTCTCCTTTTCGCCAACCTCAAACCTCCAGAGCTCTGTCCCATCCGACTTGTTGAGGCAATACAGAATCCCATTCAGCGTAGTCACGTACAGTAGCTCTCCGAACAGAAGCGGCGACGTTTCGATGGGACCGTATTGACCAACCCACCGACGCTCCGCGTTCCGCAGACCGATGCAGGCAAGAGTCTCTGTGCCCAGCGCGCTGGCCACATAGGCGTACAATCCATCCCAGACGGGTGTGCCCTCGACAGCAGATTCCAACACCATGTAGCCGATTCGTTCACCATTGGTGAGATTGACCGCTTGGATTTCTCCATGCAGGGTGACAACAAGGACGACGCTATCGCGGACCAGCGGCGAGCCGTGAATTCCGCCCATGGCATTATACTCCCACACCTCTTCCAACGGCGGAGTGACAGCGGAACGGCTTTGGTTCACGCGACTCGTTGCACCGCCGTACATCAGCCAATCGTACGGAGCTGCCCGAAGGGGGCGAGCAATCCGAATCCCCGCGCATCCACTGAAGGAAGCGAGAATCGCAACGACAATTGCCACTTTTCCGATCGCTCGTAAGAGGCTTCGCTTCATAGCTTTTCAATCCACATTCTGCACTCCCTGCCCGCCAGTGGCGGTCAGGCGGGCGCACTCCACAATTCACAATCCGCATTCCGCAATTACTAAAAGTCCCATCCAAAGAAGAACTGATGGAAGAGTCCTTCTTGGAACCTGCTCAAGTTCTTCTCGATCCGCTTGCCGATATCATAGCGCAGGACAAGGACACCTCCAAGATTCAGCCGAACCCCGGCGCCAACGCTCCCCTTCGTGTCGATGTACTTGGTGTCCCATGCACCACCGGCATCAGCGAACAGCGCCCCGCGTATCGAACCGAACGAGATTCCCCCGAACGGAAATCGAATTCCAAGCTGATCGATAAACGGGAACCGCAGCTCGTGACTCGTGAGCCAGAGTTTCTGACCTCGGATCGACCAACGCTGCCAGCCGCGAAGATCCCAACTGCCACCCATGAAGAACCGGCGAGCCTCCTTGCCGTCGTTATACCACACGTGAATGCGGGAAGCCAGAGCACTGCGCGTCGAGAGCCTCAGGTAGTGCCGATAATCAGCAATGATCGTGTAGTAGCTGACGTTTGAGTGCTGCACATCCGTTGTGTAAGCGAGAGTCAGCTTTAGGCGGTTCCCATCGAGCGGTCCGCTTGGACCCCAAAGCGAGTTGTCGCTGACAAACGAGAACGAACTTGAAACAAGGAGTGCTTTTCGAGGCAGGGCCTGTACGTACACATCTTTGTCGGAATTGCTGATCGTCACGCCTGATTCGATCCGACGGAACTTAGAGAGTGGATAACTGAGCACAAAATATCCGCCAAACGCGCGCTCGTAGTAGAACAGATCGGGATCAGTGAGATCATAGCGATTGCCTGCGAAATGGAAGATGCCGTACGCGTGGTTGGTCCGTTTGCCCAAGGAGATTCTCGAGATCGCGATGTTGAAACTCTCGAGGAACTCCGAGCGCGCTTGCGCTGTGTTGTAGATGAGGAAGTAGTATTGATCGTTACCGAGCACATCGCTCATCGCCAGCGCCGCCCCTCCGGCAGTTCCAAATATCGGATCTGTGGAGACTTGACTTTGTGCGATATCGAGCTTGTACTCGCCTATATACCGAGAATCCGCCACAATGGATGGCCCATCCAGTTTTGGCCCTACCCAATGCTCTTTACCGACATCGTAGCGAAACATGTAACTCATGCGGGAAGTATCAATGAGCGCTCCAACGTTTGCAATGCTCTTGAGCTGGAAACTGAAATTCTCGAAAGCAATCAGGACAAGAACGCTCTCTTCTTTGCCCGCGGGGTCGTACACCCAGCTCGGATCAAACGCCGCAGTCGAAAGCCACGTGAGTTTCTTCATCGTGCGTTCGCGTTTCGGCTGATCCATTTCCATTATCCAGACATTGTGTGCACCGTCAATGTCCGACGTAAACGCGAGTCGCTTTCCATCCCTTGACCACGCCGGAGACAGGTAGTTTGCCTTTCCGATGGTAAGGTATTCGATGTTTGCCGCCGAGAGGTTGTATTGGAAGAGGTTCAGATACCCTTCTTGACCGTAGGGGTTACGATCGGAGCTGAAGATAATTGTCTTGCCATCCGGCGACCACGCGGGATCACGGTCTTCATAGATGTCGTTCGTTAAACGAGTAAGGGACCGTGTAGAGAGCTCGAGAATATATAGATCGTTGCTGCCACCCAGATCAACGGATGAGAACACGATACGCTTTCCATCTGGAGACCAGGATGGGGAGCCAAGAACTACGAGACTGCGGAACCGAAATGTGTCGTGGAGTTGGTCGTTCTTAATATCGTAGATGTGCAGCGCATCGGTCTCGCCGCTCTTGGTGACAAATGCGAGCATTCCGTCTTTTGAAATATCAAGCTTGCTCTGAAACAGATGAAAAGCTTCAAACTCGTCCGTTTTTTCGCCCTCGATCAGAACCTCGGGTTCCGGTTTTTCCTGGTCGAGATCGACACGATAGATGTTCGTATAACCTGTGTGATTCCCGATGAAATACACCTGCCGCTTGCCGTTGTGCTTGTAGAATACCGGCTTTGCGTTGAAACCGATGTCAACGATATTCTTTGTGACGCCGCTCGGGAGATCGTTTTCACCCATGATGGGGTAGTATCGCTTTTTCAAATGATACAGCCATTCTTCGTCAAACTCCTTGTACGTCCGGCCGATGGTCACTTTCATGACGTCGCTGAAGGAACTGGCTTTCCAGAAATTCTCCATCAGCAGAAGAATTTTCTCTTGTCCATAGCGTTCGGCAACGTATTCGAGGATCTTCTGCCCCTCTTTGTACATGAGAAACGTGCCGAAGATTCGCTCCATATCATTCAGCGGCACGACGTAGTTGTTGAGAACAGCGTCGCGCATAACCATTTCCGCCTGCGTATCCCACTCCGTTGACCAGAATTCAGCCAGCCCTTCTGTGAACCAGAGTGGCGGCGTTCGATCCTGCGACTGGCGATGGTCCGCCAAGACACGATTGATCTTGCTGTGCATGAATACGTGCACCAGCTCGTGTCGGATGACGTGCGCGAACCTGTACAGAGAACCCTCGAAGGGAATAACGACTCGTCCCTTCAGGAACTCAAAAAATCCGCCGACCCCCTCAGGAATGAATCCGGGCGTCACGTTCGTTTGCTGGAAGTGCAGGTGGGAGCTGTAGAAGATGAGCGGAATCCGATCCCTGATGTTGTGATTGAACTTCTGCTCTAAGTGCTTGTAGCTTTCCTCCGCAAAGTACGCCCCGCGCTGCGCAAGCTCCTTCATCTCGGTATAATAATAGATGTCGAAGTGCTCCGTGCGCAGGACTTTCCAGTCGAATTCCGTGTACTGCACCTTGTTTCGACCGAAATAGTAGAACTGAGCCCAAGCAACCTGGACCAGGAGGAATAAAAGGAAAGTATATTTCAGACAAGCGCGCATCACAACTTCGTAGTTTCCAGTTTCAAGTTTAAAGTTTAAAGTTTAAAGTTAGAAGGCACAGGGTTGCAGTACAGTGAACTCACCATGACCTGAAACTTGGAACAAGAAACTTGTAACTTATAGCTGGGACATTTAGAGTTTTGCAAGCTCCCCCTTCAGATACTGAATCACCTTCACCGGGGTGGGATCTTCTTTATTGAGGATGGCTAGGTAGAAGCTCACCCAATCACCAAAATACAATAAGGAAAACATTCTCGCAAGCACTGAGCGCCCTTCGCTCCAGACCTCAGACACATGCGACGCGTACCGGGCAATGATCTCCTTGGTGATCTCTTCTCGCAGCACAATACGCTTGTGCGTCCGGCTATCCCTCAGGTAAATCACCTCCATCTGCCGCATCAATTCGGCACCGATCTTCCAACCGACAAGCTCGTTGTGATTCATCTCAGGAAGGACATGGCCGAAGGCAAGCTTCTTTGCGTTCTCACAGATTTGCCCCCGCCATCGCATGCCGATCGCATCGAAATATTCCGTGGCCGAATAAACAATCGGCAGTTTCCCCTGGAGCCGTTGAGCCAGTCGAAAAGGCGGATTGTCCGATGCCTCAGGATCACCGTAGGCATGGGCTTTCGATTTCAACAATTGGATGGTTTCCCGAGTATGCGAAGTCCGTGATTTCACGAAGCCCAGACGTGTGAGAACAACGAGAAGAGGGAAGAAGAGGTAGCCCAAAGCTGCGCGCGGCTGAAAGCCTGAAGGAATTTTCACCATCTGCTGCTTATGCTCTTTCGCCAGACTCTCCGTTGTACCACCGGATGTCAAGCACAGAATCCGCGCGTTCCGTTTGATCGCATCGCGATGGGCAGCGATGGTTTCCTCGGTGTTGCCGGAGTAGCTCGAGACGATGACAAGGCTGTTCCGATCCACGAATGCCGGCAGAACATAGTGTCGGTTGACGAAAAACGGGACACGCAGCACATCGGAGAGGTATGACCGGAGCAAGTCACCACCAATCGCTGAACCGCCCATACCGGTGAGAACGATATTTCGAACGCCTCTGACATTCAGCTTCACAAGCGTAGACTTGCCGAGGCGGACGGCATCTCCCACCTGCGCGTGGAAATCCACCAGCGCGTTGTACATCCCGGATTGGTCAATTTGGCGAATATCGTTGAGTGTCATGGAGCGAGCAGCTCTTAGCTTTTGGCAATTAGCTTTGCTGGCCAACATACAACGGACAACTTATCCTGCCAAAGAACGGCGGGACGCGAAAAACGCGCAATTTTCAATCGATTGGAATATCCGGAAACTTTTTCTTCATCACAGATTTTAAATAGTGTTTGACTTCATCTTCCGTCTTCATCGTCAGGACACGCTTGGCGATCCTCTGCGCCTCCTTATATTTGACAGAGCGAATAATCTTTTTGATCTCGGGCAAGACATTCGGGACAACGCTGAATTCATCCAAACCGAGGCCGAGCAAAAGGATGGTCGCAAGTGGATCGCCGGCCATTTCACCGCACATACCGATCCAGGCGTTCTTCTTCTTCCCGCGCTCAATAATGCGCCGGAGGAAGCGGATGACCGCGGGATGGAACTCTTGATAGAGATCAGAGACGACATCATTACCACGGTCGACGGCAAGAAGATACTGAATGAGGTCGTTCGTTCCGATGCTCAAAAAACTGACTTCTTCCGCAAAGTCTTCCGCCATCACTGCCGCTGACGGCACCTCCACCATCACACCGACTTTCAGCC
>JBBTCR010000669.1:0-2409 GCA_038043105.1 Bacteroidota bacterium | reverse complement strand
CGGTTGTCCAGATTGTCACCAACGGCGGTTGTCATCTTGAAGCGAAGCTGGTAGAGGATGCGATGGTAAATCTTGATATGCGGGGCGTCAGGCTCCTCATCATCGAGAACGTAGGGAACTTGGTTTGCCCTTCAAATTACGACCTCGGAGAAGCGATGAAAGTTGTCGTCGCGAGCACGACGGAAGGAGACGACAAGCCGCTGAAGTATCCGGGGATGTTCCGCCACGCCTCAGCTCTGATCATCAACAAAATTGATCTCTTGCCGTACCTCAGCTGCAAACTCGATGTTCTGAAGAGCAACGCGCTCAACATCAATCCCGCGCTGAAAGTCTTTGAGACTTCGTGCACTACAATGGCGGGGATTCCTGAATGGTGTGCGTGGCTCGAGCAGAATCTTTCTCGTTGATGGTCTCTCGTCAATTGAAGCAAGGAACTGTCACCAACATCGCTATGCTGCCGGCTTATCGCGAGCGGCTCTCGCTGCGTCAGCTCAAGGAACGAGCGGAGCGTTTGCGTGAGCTGATGAAAGAATGTGTGATCTGCCCTCGAGAATGCCGTGCAAAACGTCTGGAAGGCAGATACGGGGTCTGTCGCTCGACCAACGAGCTGATGATTTCCAGTGCGGCTCCGCATTATGGCGAAGAGCCGCCGCTCGTCGGCAGACGCGGATCGGGCACCGTGTTCTTCACGTCGTGCAATCTCAAATGCTTGTTCTGCCAAAACTATGACATCAGCCATTTGCGTCACGGAAGGCGCATTTCGACATCGCAGCTTGCAGAGATTATGATTGGATTGCAGCGGGGCGGCTGTCATAATATCAATCTCGTTACACCTACTCACATGACGCCTCACATCGTCGAGGGGGTGGCGATGGCTGCAGAGCGGGGCCTCTCGATTCCGATTGTCTATAACTGCGGTGGATATGAGTCGATCCAGACCCTGAAGCTCCTCGAGGACATTGTCGATATCTACATGCCAGACATCAAATACTCCGACAACGAAACTGCCCGTCGGTATTCCGGTGCACCGTTATATTGGGATGTCGTGCGTCCGGCGATACGAGAAATGTTTAGACAGGTCGGTGACCTGACCGTTGACGAACAAGGCATCGCGCGCCGGGGTCTGTTAATCCGCCACCTCGTCTTGCCAAACCGACTTGCAGGATCACGGGCAGTCCTGGATTTCATTGCGCGGGATGTGTCCATCAGTTCCTATGTGAACATTATGGACCAGTTTCGTCCTGCATACAGGGCAATTCATTATCCTGAACTGAGTCGGACCATCAAAACCACGGAATTTGCAGAGGCGGTTGACTACGCGTACTCCATCGGATTACGACGTGGGTTTGAGTGGCGGGGCCGTGTCTCGAACTGAAGAACTCAGCCGAGCAACAGAACGGGAAAGGACATCATGAAGATCCTACTCCTCTCAACACTGACGATTAGCCTGCTGCACGCTCTTGCTCCGGATCACTGGCTTCCGTTTGTCATGATTGGCAAAACGCAGCGATATTCAAAGTGGAAGCTTACATCAGTGACGATCCTGGCCGGGCTTGGCCATGTTTCTTCGAGCCTTGCCATCGGTGCCGTTGGGGTCTTCCTGGGCCTTGCGGCTGAACGGATCAATCTATGGGAATCCAGTCGGGGCAATATCGCATCGCTTCTTCTCATAGGTTTCGGTCTCGCCTATATGGTTTGGGGCCTTAAGAATTGGGGGAGAAAGCACTCTCATGAATTGGAGAAGGCGAAAGTGGTGTCGTACTGGACCCTCTTTGCGCTCGTTGTATTTGGCCCCTGCGAACCGCTTATCCCGCTGGTCTTCGCGAGTTCGGCATATGGCTGGTCGGCGGTCTTTATGGTCTTCACGCTGTTTGGCATTTCGACCATCGGTATGATGCTTCTCCAGGTGCACTTGGCAACCTTCGGCGTGTCGCTCATCCGATCGCACTGGTTTGAACACGCGTCGGATGTCATCGCTGGTGGCGTCATTGCATTGACAGGCATCATGATTCGAGTGCTCGGCATTTGAAACAACATATTTCCCTCTCCTCATAGGAGAGAGCTAGCCAGCCCGCCAGCGGCCTGCCCGAACGACGTAGTCGGGCGGGTCTGGCGGGGGCGAGGTCATAAGACACGTGAGCTTTGAACCTAAATCAAATCTATCTATTTCCCTTCCGCCCCTGCGCGTCAAAGTGGTTATCCGCGGCGCTGTCCAGGGCGTTGGCTTTCGACCGTTCGTCTTCCGGCTTGCGACCGAGCTGAGCCTGACAGGTTGGGTCTCGAATACGTCACAGGGAGTATTTATCGAAGCAGAGGCGGCGAAGGAGGTGCTCGATGAGTTTGTGCTACGACTCCAACGCGATAAGCCACCGCGCGCGTTCATTCAAAGCCTCGAGTTCTCATTTCTTG
>JBBTCR010000668.1:0-1949 GCA_038043105.1 Bacteroidota bacterium | reverse complement strand
ATGCCCGCCAGATCGATTCTGTCGGGCTGGGCGGTCAGGCGGGCGCAATCCTACAAGATTCGTTCGGCCGCGTGATTAACAACCTCCGGATCTCCGTGACCGACCGATGCAACTTCCGCTGCCGTTACTGCATGCCGGAAAACGGAATGGTGTGGATGAAGAAGTCCGAGCTGCTGACGTTCGAGGAGATCGCGACGCTTACCAGGCTCTTCGCTGACCTTGGCATCAATAAAATCCGCCTGACAGGTGGCGAGCCGCTTATGCGGAAAGACCTGCATCGCCTCGTTCAACAGATTGCAGGAATCCCGGGTATCAAAGACCTCGCGCTTACCACCAACGGATACTTCTTAGAAGAACAAGCACGTGATCTCGTGGCTGCCGGACTTAGTCGAATCAACGTCAGTCTGGACTCCCTTGATGCTGGTACGTTCAATCAGATGACGCGCAGGGATTACTATGAGAAGGTGTGGCGCGGATTGAAAATCATCGAAGGGCTTGGCATTCGACCGATCAAGCTCAATGTCGTCCTCATTCGAGGCGTCAATGATGATGAGATCGGCGAGTTCGCGTCCCTGGCTCGAACCAAACCGTACGTCGTTCGATTCATCGAGTTCATGCCAATTGGCCTCGACGATGACTGGAGTAACGACAAAGTCGTGACGAGCAAGGAAGTGATCGAGATCCTTGAACGGGAAACCGGGCGCAGGCTGGTGCCTGTGGAGAGGCGAGGTGTCCAGCCGGCGGATCGTTTCAGGTTTGAAGACGGTGTGGGCGAGATTGGTTTCATCAGCTCGGTCAGCGAGCCGTTCTGCGAGCACTGCAATCGCGTGCGGATCACCTCCGATGGGAAATTGCGCACGTGCCTCTTTTCGCTTGAGGAGACTGATTTGAAGGCCCTGGTGAGAAGTGGCAAAGATGATGAGGCGATCAGGCAAGTGATCAGAGATGCAGTGTTGAACAAAGAACGCGGACATCTTATTAATCGGCCGGAGTTTGTTCGTCCGAGCCGCACCATGTCACAGATTGGGGGCTAAGATGAAGCTCAAATTTGTACTGTGTCTCCTCGTGTTGGTATCGTGCAGCGGAAGGGATACGAAAGAGCCGATGCGGTCGGTCGCGCAAGACGAGAGCATGATTAGAAATATGGTGACTTCCCTCAATGCTCAGTTAGCGAAAGCCTGTAACGGAGCAACCATCAACACCGATAGTCTGATGGATGCGTACTATGAACCGAACATCTACTACATTACCCCTTGGGGGTGGTCTGAGCCGCTAGATTCGACGAAAGCACGTCTTCGCAGGGCTATGCCGCGCATCAAAGACTTTGAGAACAGGATTGAAAACCTGGAAGTTAAAGTCTACGGAGACGGGGCGTACGCTTCTTTCATCCTGAGACAGAGCTACACTGTCGACGGAACACTCTTGGAAGAGTATCTCCCGACGACGCTCATTCTTGAGCGTAGGGGACAAGGGTGGAAGATCGTCAAAGCCCATCGCTCAACGGACTACGAAACATTTCAGCAGTACATTGCACTGCAAAAGAAACAAGAGGAGTTGAGGTGATCCCTTTTGCCTCGCGACGCGCTTGGTATCCTTCGGATAGTTGTTACATAAATTCTCTTCACGTCGGTTAATTGATCACAAATAGCGCAGATGATATGTCGCTCCTGACGGAGCTCAACGATTCTTTTTGGGGCAAGCTAAAGACGTCTCGTCCCTAACGGGACTCAAGAGGCGATATGAAACCCGCTTGATCTGGCCGCTCCGTAGGAGCGGAATGTTTGTGGATTGTGCATGCAAAGAGCGACTGAGCCCCAGTCCCAAAGGGATCCCCGCCCGACTACGCCCGCCCTCGCCGTTCGGACGGGTCGTTCGCCCGCCCGAGAGTTTCATTCCCGTGGCATACGGTCGGGCGGGGGCGGGCCGTACAGCGGGACGGGGCGGTATGT
>JBBTCR010000667.1:0-2071 GCA_038043105.1 Bacteroidota bacterium | reverse complement strand
ACAAATCCGCGGGTGTGCTTTGCATCAGCTCCGCCGCCGCTCGCACGTTTGCTTTAACTTCTCCGAATACTGGATTTGTTTGCACGACCGCTAGGCGCATAAGCATGCTTCGTCGTCCTGAGGTGTCCTTAGTTCAGGGCCTCTTCATTTAGACTCTTAACAACAGCTTCTCAGGGTGAGGCTTCAACGTTTTGAGGTTTTATGAAATGAATTCCAGCGGGAAGATAAGAAATGCTTCAGTGAAATGATTGCTGTGCTGCTTAAGCCGTCTCGGTTTTCTCGACCGATTCCCTCCAATCCTCGGTCGTTTTCACAAGACGCTCAGCAAGGTTCATCAGCATCTGCTTGACCATCTCAGGATAATTGGCAAGCAGGTCGTCGACACTCATCTTGACGTGAAGCAGCAGGCTTGGTTCTTGTGCTATGAGCGTTGCAGTTCGGGGAATCTTGAGAAGGAAGCCCAACTCGCCGATAACAGTCCCCGGTTTTGAGATCTCTGCCACGGTGAAATCTCGCTTGTAGACACCAACCTTCCCTGAGTGTAAGACATACCATCCGTCGCTGGGGTCACCCTCGCGAAGGATCGTCTCTCCAATGCGGAAGAATTTCTTAACCGCGGGAAGCTCGGGAACGCTGTGCTCTTGCTGTGCCATGGCAGTCGGGCTTTCTAGCTGGTTCTCAAATTCTTTCGTGAAATCCTCCTACACATACTAAGCATTTTGCGAACCAGGGTCAAGGCCGGTATCGAGAGCACCAGAACGATGCGTCGTGCAGAGGCCATCCAAGAAATTGTGTTTTTGATAGCATTGCTTTGCTCTGCTCGCAATGATTACATTCTTCGGTCAATCGCTGCTCAACTCCCCATCGCTCAAAGTGAGACAGAAAATCCTTCAGAATAACACCTTATCTACCTTACCGCTTGTCCAAACCTTCGCTCGATCACTCTCTGAATAGCCTCTCCGATTCTCTTCTGGTTTTCGGGATTCATCAGAAACTCATAGCTCACCTTGTTGTCCCCAATCTCGAGCAGCACTCGGATGGGTGCCGTGTTCACGTTTTCATCCAGGCTGTAGAACGACAGCTTGCCCGTATTCTTGCAGCGATAGTCGTTGCGGTTGGGGGAGCTGTCGCCGAGCACGCCAGCGTTTTCCAATCCGCTGACACGGCAGATTTCAACCACAAACTCTTTGGCCAGTTCCCTGTTTTGCTGCTCGTATTGATCCCCCTCGTGCACAAACCCCCAGCACGCGTGCCGGTTCGTCGCGCCATTGTTGTGCACCGCTATGAAAACATCGGGCATGAGTCTGTTCGATTCCTTGAGTTCATAGGCGTAACCGGAGATTCTGCCGAGCGAATCCACCGCAGAGGTGTGATCGATCTTTGTGTTGCTCCCCTCGCGCGCGTGGTGAAGTCCCTCTGTGCCGTAGCTCCATACCCTGTGAATCTTCACAACGCCGGTTGACACCGCCATTGCAGCTTCGACAATACTGTTGCACACCAATGCTTCGCTAAAGTCTTTACCTGTATCGGTTTGATGTGCGGGTTGGTAGGCAACAACAAACTGTGCGCCGTTGCGCGGTTCAATGTTGAACTGTCTGCTTGTACCGCAGCCAGCAAAGAGCAGTAAGGCAACGAGGCATCCTTCTATTAAAGAAGTCTTAATCATAGACATCGGAGAACTAGTGCCATTTTTGAAAAGTCATCTTGTGTTTTTCTAACCGCAAAGAAGACGCCAACAGGAGAGAAAGGGAAACGCTGTTCGTCTGATAATCATCTCTGCGTCCTTTGGGCATTCTCCCGAAGGGATGCAGACTGTGTGAGAAGTCTCTTGAACAAGTCAAGATGTCATGAGTCATTGAAGCAAAATCCTCTTGCCGCGGGAAAAACGCGATCGAAGTTTTTCGCGACAGTCAATGAGGCAGGTAAATATTACTTTTTACACAGGCTCGATGGCTTCGCCATTAGCGCTCTTTGCGGTTCAACTTCTCAGACTACAACATTAATTATTGGAAACATCACTAGAGGCCCGGTTGAAAACCTATGATTTTGCCACTAAGTCTCAAAGACACGA
>JBBTCR010000666.1:0-2430 GCA_038043105.1 Bacteroidota bacterium | reverse complement strand
CAGCAGGAGTATGGCGAACATCCGGTTCAGGCGGCAAAAGCTGCAGCAGGAGAAGTGTTTGTGCCGGTTCTCACGTCAACGGTGACTATAATGTCGGCGTTCCTCCCATTGGTCTTCTGGCCAGGTATTGTCGGCGACTTCATGAAGTACTTTCCCTTTACACTTATCATCACGTTGACCGCGTCGCTGTTTGTTGCCTACGTCATCAGTCCGGTGCAGGCCGCGCAATGGATCAACTATAAGCGGGAGATTCGCAAGGCAAAGGATAATCTTGAACATCCGCATTGGTACAAAAAGTACAACCCGTTTACGATCCTGTACCATAAAGTCGATGAGGTGTTTTTCCCATGGATGCAACGTGAGTATGTCAAGATCCTGCAGTGGACACTAAAGCATAAGATCCGGACGATAGCGGTTGCACATGGTTTGTTGCTCCTGGTGATCATTTTGTTTGGCTTGTTCAACAGAGGCGTTGAATTCTTCCCGAACACCGAACCGTCGCAAGTGAGCGTGAGCCTCGAAGCCCCTTCCGGCACATCGCTCGATGTAACAAACAGCATCGCGAGGATCATCGAAGACCGCCTGGAGCAGATCCCCGGGAAGAGGGATGTCGAGTTCGTTGCAACGAGCGTTGGCACCTCCGACGATCCGTTTGATTTCGGCGGGCAGGGAACCTCCAATAAGGGTCGAGTTGCGATTAACTTCTACGAGAAAACAAAACGTGAGCAGAGCACCTTCCAAACGCTCGAGGAGGTTCGCAAGACGACGGTGGGAATCGCTGGAGCCGATTTGCGAGTAGCGAAACAGCAGATGGGACCACCGGTCGGCGCGCCGGTCAGCATCGAAGTTTCCGGAGAAGACTATGGCCAGCTTGCAGGCGTGAGCAAGGCCATTCGCGAGAAGATCAGGGATGTCCGTGGGCTTGTTGATCTCAAAGATGATTATAACACTGGCCGTCCTGAGGTACAAATTATCATCGATCGGGAGAAAGCGGGGCTGTTCTGGACGAGCACTGGTCAGATTGCGGCCACAGTTCGCGCGGCAATCGCGGGAGTGGAAGCATCCAAATACAGGGTCGGTGAAGACGAGTACAAGATCCGGGTGCGACTGAAGGAAGATCAGCGTACGTCGCCCGCAGATCTTGAGAATCTTCATGTCAATTTCATGAATCGCCGCGGGCTGTTGCTTTCCATTCCTCTCACTTCGGTTGCTGAAATCAAACGCACCACCGCAGTGACGGACATCCGTCGAAAGGACCAGAAGCGAGTGATCACCGTTAGCGGTGACGTCGAAGGTCGAGTGCAATCAGAAGTAATCAATGAGATCAAAACGCGCGTTGCCGGGATTAACCTCCCGCCGGGATACGGCATCAAGCTTACTGGATCGCAGGAAGAACAACAGAAGGCTGCAAGTTTCCTCAGTAACGCGTTTGTCATTACCCTACTATTAATCTTCTTGATTATGGTAGCAGAATTCAATTCGCTCAAAGTGCCGTTTGTGATCATGCTCTCCGTGCTTCTTTCACTCATCGGTGTGATGCTTGGGTTGCTTGTGACGCGAACACCGGCAAGTGTGATTATGACAGGTGTTGGCGTTGTGGCGCTCGCAGGCATCGTCGTTCGTAATGGCATAGTGCTGCTAGACTTCGTGAAGCATAAACACGGCGAAGGCGGGATGACGCTTGACGAAGCGTTGCTCGAAGCCGGCCGCATCCGTCTGCGCCCCGTTCTGCTCACAGCGGCAGCCGCTGTGCTTGCAGTCTTGCCAATGGCCACGGGGATCGATTTCGATTGGCGCGAATTCCACTTTGTGATCGGTGCAGAAAGCGCGGAGTTCTGGAGACCACTGGCAGTGGCCATTATCTTTGGACTTACCATCTCGACATTCCTGACACTGGTCGTCGTGCCAACAGCGTATTCGTTGCTCGAAGACTGGTCAATACAGCTCGGCGCCTTCTTCAAACGATTCAGGAAAACCGACGCCGAGTCAGAACCCGTCTTGAACAAGTAGCAAGCTTCCCAACTGAAGCGTATCGGTTCCTGTTCCCAAGAAAGGGAGTCCCCAGTGAGCTTGGCTTGGAGATTCCCTTTCGTCTTTTTCCCCTTGAAGTCTTGACGATCCCCTCGTAAACACAAGAGGTTTCTCTCCGGGATTGCGTTGCACGATTTCTCCCGACTTGGCGAGACAAATCGCGATCTCATTCGTCGAATAGTGAGTTGTGGAGATCGTGCTGACGCCTTGAGTCTTCGAAATTGACGTATATTGACAACCATCATTTGCAGGAGGTACGTCATGTTTACACCCACGGGAGTTCAAATTGGCCGCTGGGGTCAGCCTACTAGATGGGTTCGGGCTGCAATACTGGTTCTTTGGGTCTTTCTTCTCATTGGCTGCAGCGGCTCCGTGCAATTGACGAGCCAATGGAGCGAT
>JBBTCR010000665.1:0-5331 GCA_038043105.1 Bacteroidota bacterium | reverse complement strand
CGGGAGAGCCATCTACAAAAGCCTTGCCTTGATCGATTCGAACCCAAGTCTGAGTTGGCTCGTCGATCTGCACATACGCTTCTATAGTGAGATGGATGAGGGGGTGTTCTCCTACTCTTGGATCAGTGACGACAGCACCAAGAAAGAGATCAATTTCCGCCGATTTACGTTCGATTACGAAAACAACAGGGCTCTACTCGACAGAGGAAAAAAGCTTCCGTCGGGTGAGCGGAGAGTCGAAGGGGCGGACACGATCGCGATCACTGAGCGAGGTCAAGACGGCCTGTCGCTCTTTTTTTACGCTCGAGAAAACGTTCGGCAGAAGAAACAAGTGCGAGTTCCAACGCTGGTCGAAAAGAAACAGGAATATACGCACATCAATTTCATAAACAGCCGAACGAGCGTGGAAATCGATGCCGTGAAATATCCCGTGGAAGTGGTGGAATTTGATGGCAAGGCTGAGTATGTCGGCGTGTTCGGCTTGACGGGCGGATTTCGAGGGTGGTTCAGCAATTATGAGGCGAGCGTACCGATCCTGGCGAGGATGAATGTCATTCTGGGTAGCATCAGGATTGAGCTTGCAAAGTGGAATCGTGTCGGCTGGCAACCTCCCCAGTATGTTGAGGAAATAGGAAGGTGATCATACCATACAGGGGAATTTCACCGAAAATCCACGATTCTGTGTTCATAGCTGATGGGGCCCACATTATCGGCGATGTCGAAATTGGCAGAGAGAGCAGCGTGTGGTTCAACACGGTAATTCGGGGAGATGTCAACTACATTCGAATTGGCGATCGAACGAATGTCCAGGACGGCTGCGTGCTGCATGTGACGCACGAGAAGTATCCCCTGCGCATTGGATCGAATGTCACAATCGGACATGGTGCGATCGTCCATGCTGCTACGATACACGATTATTGCTTGATTGGGATGGGGGCGAAAATTTTGGACAATGCAAAGGTGGGGCCCTTTGCACTGGTTGCGGCTGGATCGCTCGTGCGTGAGGATTTCGTAGTGCCGGAAGGCACCTTGGTGGCTGGAATTCCTGCTTGCGTCAAAAGGCCGCTGACGCGGGAAGAACGGCAGCAAATTGAGCAATCTGCACAAAACTACGTCGAGTACGTTAAGACCTATCGATCTTAAGATTGAACTGAGGTTGCTATGAAACTCAAGTTCTGGGGAGTTCGCGGTTCCATCCCGACTCCCGGAAAGCACACCGTGAGGTATGGAGGAAACACCCCGTGCCTCGAACTTCGGCTCGATGACGACAATCTGATCATCATTGACGCCGGGACAGGAATTCGTAACTTTGGCGATGATCTCATTAACAACGGGGAGTCGGTCAACGGTTATCTTCTCATCACGCACCCCCACTGGGATCACATCCAGGGTTTCCCCTTCTTCAAGCCCGCCTTTATCTCCGGCAATGAACTAACGATCATCGGGACCGCACGGCCCGAGAAGACGCTAAGCGAAATCATCTCAGAGCAGATGAACAGGATCTTTTTCCCCGTTCAGCTCCATGAGTTGAAAGCGAAGCTCCATTTCAAGCCGATTGAGGAAGAGGGGGAGTTCAAGATCTATGATTGCACGGTGAAGACGCTATATGTCAATCATCCAGGGTTCACCGTTGGATATCGGCTTGAGTATGGCGGGAAGACACTCGTTTACATCAGTGACAATGAACCGTACGATCGTGAAGCGGCGGCGTCGCTTTCAAACTTTGAGGCAGCGGTCAAAGCAAAGTTCGAGTCCAAGAAAGGGGACCCGAATCAAAGGGTATTCGATTTTTGTGACGGAGCGGATGTGTTGCTTCACGACGCGACGTATACCCCCGAGGAATACATCGATCGTGTCGGGTGGGGGCACTCCCACTATCTCTTTACTCTCCGGGTTGCCGCGGAAGCGAATGTGAAACAGCTGTATCTCTTCCATCACGATCCGAATCACAGTGACGACAAGGTTGACGATATCCTTAAAAAGTGTAAGAAAGAGGTGAAAACGAGGGGATACAAATTCGAGTGCGAAGCGGCGGCGGAGGATGCTGTCATCTCAATCTAACTTGACAATCAAGCGCAGCAAGGTTATATTTAGTTCAGGTATTGCTTTACGAGCCTTTGTTATGCCCCTGTAATTCAAGCGGTTAGCATTTGACTTCGATTGAGGCAAGGGCTTGGGCGGGACAACCTGGATTGCAGATTGAGACTCAAGGACAGGTGTGGTGAGAATCCTCAACGAGGGCGCTTTGACTAAGACAACATATCGGCGTTTCTACGGCACCCCGGGTTGCGAATGGCCTTCGGCTCAGTCGAGCAACAAATCGGGGTTTTTCATTGCAGTGTATCGAAGAGGGGTCAAGTTCGTTTATGGCGTTTGAGTTCAAAGAATCAGACATTCGAAAGATATCACAAATCCTCGGTGTTCCCTCAAAACACCGGGGCAGCAACTACCGTTTTGAGGTGGAGAATAAGACCCTCAACCGCAAGCTTTCGTTGGAGATCTACCCCGACATCAGCATTGGTCATCGCAAGGGGAACCTCATATCGGTCTATACTCCAACAGCGCACCTGCAGCTTCATTATTGCACGGGATATGTCGTCAGTAAGCTGCTCGGCGAAATCACGTTCGTTGCAGAATCCAACGGGAAGCTCTCAGGGTTGACGGTCGAACGGGAGGGAGGCAGCTCGCTGTATGCCAACGTCGACCGCGAAATCCTCTCCGGCGATTTCACGACCTTGGGGCCTGAGGTGATGCTGTCTGGCATCGCACTCTCGCTGACTGAGAATATCCTGCCGCAATCCACTCCATCAACAGCGGGGACCAAGGGCGAACACAAAGCACGGGGGAAAGGAAAACGAAAACCAAAGCCAAAGACTGGATGATTTTCGTTTCACACAGTCACTCTTCGCTCCGATTTTCGAGGAGGGAAACTTTACGAACCATCCAGAGTGTTTTAGATCAAGAAGTCGTACCATCGTTTGCCGTGTCTGTTGTGTTTGTGGGTAGCCCATTCATTCGTCAGATCAACCAGCGATTTTTGAAGCACGACTATGTTACGGACGTGATTGCGTTTCCGTTACGTGATGGAGTGGGAGTGGACGGTGAAGTGTACGTCAATCTCGATCGTGCCAAGAGCCAGGCACGCGACTACGGGGTCAGCTTCTATCACGAAGCACGACGATTGCTTGTTCACGGTACTCTCCACTTGTTGGGGTACAGGGATGACACTCCACGCACGAGGACCCGCATGAGGAAACGAGAGGATTCAATTCTCGCACTACTTTCGAGCGGAAAAAAGGCGTAGACTGTATGCAAGAACGAATTGTCGAGATTATTCTGTTCCTGGTGAATGAGCTGAAGTCGAATAAACAGCTCAGTGAAGTCGATGTATCATTTTTGACGGAGAACGGCTATACGCCAACGGAGATCTCGACCGCGTTTTCATGGTTGTTCGAGCGACTATCCGTGGGGCAGCAGCTGGTTTCAGGAGAGACCGATACCCGTTTGTCTCATCGCGGGTTGCATGATGCGGAAAAGATGATTATTACTCCCGAAGGACATGGATATCTCCTTCAGTGCCGGCAGCTCGGACTTCTCACCAACGCAGACATCGAGACGATCATCGAGAGAATCATGGCCGCGGGGTTTTCCTCCGTGGGCGGGCCGGAGATGAAGAGCTTTGTGGCGGGAATGCTCCTGGACTCCGATAATCGACCGGGAATGAACGGGCGCATTTCGCTCAATAGTACCGATACCATTCATTAGTGTCTACGGTTCATGGAAAAGTCATTAATTATCGTTGAGTCCCCTTCCAAAGCGAAAACGATCAACAAGTACCTTGGGAAAGACTACATTGTTGAAGCGTCGGTGGGCCATATTAAGAACCTGCCGAAGAGCAAACTTGGGGTGGATGTTGACAACAACTTTGCAGTAACCTACGAAAATATCAAGGGAAAAGACGAGGTTATTGAGAGGCTCCGCCAGAAAGCAGCCAAGGCCAAAGAGATCTACCTGGCGACAGACCCCGATCGTGAGGGGGAGGCGATTGCGGCCCACCTTGCCGAAGAAATCAAGGATGTCAACAAGAGCATCAAGCGTGTTTTGTTCCACGAAATCACGGCCGTCGGCGTCAAAGAGGGGATGCGGCATCCGAAGAAGATCGATACGCATCTGGTCCTTTCGCAACAGGCCCGGCGAGCGATGGACCGGATCGTCGGTTACAAAATCAGTCCGTTTGTCTGGAAGACGCTGTACTATGGCCTTTCCGCTGGGCGGGTCCAGTCGGTGGCATTGCGGTTGATTTGTGAGCGGGAGGAAGCGATACGCAGCTTCGTTGCCGTGGAATACTGGTCAATTACCGGTGAGTTCCAAACGGTCCAGAGCGAGCCTTTTCTCGCCAAGCTGATTAAGGTGGCGGGTCAGGACCCGAAGATTCCTGACGAGACCACGGCGAGGGGTTATCTCGCGGAGCTCGAGAAACAGCAGTTTGAGATCAGCAGCGTTGAACGAAAGCCGGTCAAGCGCAACGCACCTGCGCCGTTTATCACCAGCACCTTGCAGCAAGAAGCCGCTCGTCGCCTGCGCTTTTCAGCGAAACGGACGATGATGCTTGCGCAAAAGCTCTATGAAGGCGTCGAAGTGGGGGACGAGGGACCCACGGGTCTCATCACGTATATGCGCACGGACTCGACCCGGCTCAGCGCGGAAGCCGTGGCCCAAGTTCGTGAATACATCTACGACAACTACGGCAAGGAATACGTGCCAAAGGAGCCCCGGTTGTTCAAGAAGGGAAAAGCTTCTCAGGATGCGCACGAGGCGATCCGACCCACATCGCTGAAGCTTACTCCAAAAGCTGTCAAGAAGCATCTCGAGAAGGATCTGTACCTGCTGTACGAGCTGATCTGGAATCGGTTCATTGCGTGCCAGATGGCGCCGGCTGAATTCGAGCAGATGTCCGTCGATGTTACAGGCGGTGAGTACCTGTTCCGTGCAACCGATCAGCGGCCGCTCTTCAGAGGATTCCTTCAGGTCTACGACGACATGATCGAAGAGAATGGAGGCGAGAAAGAAGACCAGGATCCTGTCTCGAAATTGCCGGAGAACCTCGCCGCCGGACAAAAGGCTTCGTTGACAAACTTACTGCCGCGCCAGCATTTCACGAAACCGCCTCCACGCTACACTGAGAGCAGTCTGGTGAAAGAGCTTGAGTCCCGCGGCATAGGTCGCCCCAGCACGTACGCACTGATCGTCAGCACAGTCATCGATCGAAAATACGTCGAGCAAACCGATCGGAAGTTCTATGCATCAGAGCTCGGCATGCAGGTGAACAAG
>JBBTCR010000664.1:0-6361 GCA_038043105.1 Bacteroidota bacterium | reverse complement strand
GCAGCAATGCCTCCCGCCAGGCAATCCGCCGATGCGCCCGCTCGACCTCTTCGATAATAAGCTCAACAGCAGGAAGTCTTCCCGGACCCTTCAAGCCGCTGGCATGCTCGCCCTTTTCCGGCGGAACGACAAAACATCCCCGCTCCTGGAGCTTCGCAATGTTCTGTTGGGTGACGGGATTGATGTACATGTCCGCGTCCATCGCCGGAGCAAGGACGAGAGGGCATCGGCTGGCAAGCGCAACGATGGTAAGGAGGTTATCGGAAAGGCCGTAGGTAAGCTTTGCGATCGTGTTTGCCGAAGCCGGGGCGATGACGAGAACGTCTGCCCAGTTGGCGAGATCAATATGTTGAGTGCCGATGTCAGAGCCGGTGGTTTGGTTGCGCGCCCAGAGATCATAGGCCACCTCGTGGCCTGAAAGCGCGGAGAACGTCAGCGGCGCAACGAATCTCGTTGCCGCTTCAGTCATAAGAACCTTCACATCGGCGCCTGATTTCTTCAGCTCACGGACAAGGTAACAGACCTTGTAGGCGGCGATCCCGCCGGTTACCCCCACGAGTATATTCTTGCCGCGAAGCACTCAGCACCTCGTTATTCAGATTCTTTCTCTTTTTCTTTCTCTTTCTCTTTGAGCTTTGCTTCCGGTTCTTCCACGACCTTATACCGCCATTTGATCTTTTTGGCGATGGTCTCTTGAAGAGCAACGTCCGTCGGTTTCGGGCGCTTCTCGAACTCGAGGCTGATCCTCAATTGATCGGGATTGGCGCTGACGTCCATTTCATCTTCCGTTTCCGTCGTGCTGGTAAGCTGGTTCAGCGTTTCGATCCGCTGACCTAGCTCGAGTTTAATCTCCGTGTGAATCTGTCGTGCGCGCTTTGACGCGATGACAATCGCTTCGTACACATCCTCCGCGGATGTAGAGAAGAGCTCGATATCGATTGGTTTTAAAGGCACGGTTCTTCCTCCAGAATGGTGGTGAAAAAAATGCTACTCGGCCGAATCAGTTCTCAACGAAAAAGCAAAAAAAATGATCTCACGCAAAGCCGCAAAGACAACAAAGCAAATCCAATTCAAGACTTTCTTTCAGTATGGTGGTGAAAAAATACTAATTGGCCGAATCAGTTCTCAACGAAAAAGCAAAAAAACGATCACACACAAAGCCGCAAAGACAACAGAGCAAATCGAATTCAAGACTTTCTTTGCATCTTAGCGTCTTTGCGTGACATTTTCAGCGCGAACGAATTAGGCTCTCTACAACGGTAGCTCTGTATGCTTTGCGATGATTTGCTCGACCTCTCTGACTGCTGTTTGAAGATCATCGTTGATGACTTGATAATCGAATTGATTTCCCGTTTCCAGCTCCATTGTCACGCGATCCAATCGTCGCTTCATCGTTGCCTCGTCCTCGGTTTTTCTATTGAGCAAACGGGACCGCAAGACTTCAACGCTTGGAGGCCTGATGAAGATCACGACGGCGTCGTTCGGGTAGTGGTGTTTGATTGACAGGGCACCTTTTACATCGATGTCGAAGAGCATCGTCTTTCCCGCCGATAATGGCTTGTCCACTTCGCTCTTCAGAGTCCCGTACAAATTTTCGTAGATCTCCTCCCACTCCACCAGTTGGCCCGCTTTGATTCGCCGCTCGAACTCTTCGCGCTGTAAGAAAAAATAATCTCTCCCGTCAACTTCCCCCGCTCGGATCGGCCGAGTCGTCGCTGAGACTGAAAACAGCAGCGATGGATACTTCGCCAGAATTGCCTTGACGATTGTGGTTTTTCCAGCGCCGCTCGGCGCAGAAACGACAATAAGTTTTCCGCGAGACATCTAGTTAATTGGTGAATGGTTTGCGCAAAAGGCGAACCGCCTCCGGCGGAAATTAGCAAGTGGTCGCTCGTAATTAACCAATTAACTAGTTAACCATTCAACTACTCTATATTCTGCAACTGTTCTCGGATTTTCTCCAAATCTTCTTTGATCTGCACAACCAAATGGGCAATCTCTGCGTCGCTCGTCTTCGATCCAATGGTGTTGGCCTCGCGGTTGATCTCCTGCACCAAGAAGTTCAGCTTCCGTCCCGCGGATTCCTCATTGGCAAGCGCTTCAAGGAAGAATTTATTATGGCTCCGGAAGCGGACGCACTCCTCGGTGACGTCCAGCTTATCAGCGAGGAGAGCAACCTCGAGCTCGAGGCGATTCTGATCAACGATGCTCCTATCTTCAAGCAACTGCGTGATCCGCTCGTTGAGGCGCTTGAGCTCTTCGGGAATTCGCTCCTTTGAGAGGGCCTCGATCTTGTCGACAGTATCATCGAGGCGTCGAATTCGAGGCTCCAGATCCTTTGCAAGCTCGCGCCCTTCGTTCTGCCGCATCGTGTTGAAGTCCTTCAGGGCGGCGTGAAGGGCCTCCTGGACAACGCTCCATTCGCGTTCGTCGGATTCGGCTTCACGTGGGACCTCAAAGACCTCTGAGAATTTCAGCAGGTGCTCAAGCTTGACCGACTCACGAATCTTTGTTGCCCTTCGAAGCTCATTCAGCAGCTTCACGTAGGCACGCGCTGCCGACTTGTTTACCGATAACGGCGCGATTCCGTCTGACTCTTCTTCAACAGTCACCGCAATGCTCAAACTTCCCCGGTTCACGTAGGTACGAACGATCTCCTTGATGTCCTTCTCACGCAGTGAGAGGGTTCGAGGCAATCGAGCCGATACGTCGAGGTACCTGCTATTCACACCGCGGACTTCCACGCTGGCAGTGATGCTGCCCCGCGAAAGCTCGGCGCGGCCAAAGCCGGTCATGCTGGCAATCAACGTTGCTCCCTCGTGAGTAGAAAATCCTTGCTTTGGCATATAATTTACGCAAATTCTGACGCGTCGGCAAGGGAAAGTTCGGCACATGCTGTCCACACCGTTATCCACAACGTGATGCGCAGAAATTGATTTTGGGGTGAATTTTCTCAACCTTTTCTCGAAGTGTGGATAACATATGATCGCCAATTACTATACCTTACGTCACCTCGCACGTGATCTGGACAAGAGACTCGCTGGCGCTGTCATTAATGAAGTCTTCTGCCAGAACAAAAATGAGCTTTTGCTTTCTCTGAGCGCCGTCGGCGACCGATACGCTCTTCTCGTTTCATGTGAACCGTCAACGAACTATCTCTTCCTCCGCGGCGAGGTTCATCGGGCGAAAAAAAATTCCATTGACGTCTTCAAGAGCATCTGGGGAAAACAGGTTGAGCACGTGTTCATTCAGCCTGCAGACCGGGAAATCATTCTTCAATACGGAGGCGACACGCGCGTGATCATTCAACTGTTCGGATCGAAGGCGAACGTTCTGCTCGTTGATGCCGGCAACCGCGTTGTGGATTCGTTCCTCCATCCCAAGGAGAATGTAGGAGGGAAGCACGAATCGAGAGCGCAAGATCTCGCTCAGGTATCGCACACTCATGAAGAGTTTACGTCACGCCTCCGGGCAATCGGCAATATCCTGCTTTCTGCCGCGGTCAAGAAACTTTTCCCTCCCTTCAGCAGCGTCCTGATCCGTGAAGCGTGTCATCGTGCAGACCTCAGTGAACAGCAACTCGTGGCTGAGTTGCAAGACGCAGATCGGCAGCGGCTGTATGCGTCAATTTTGGAGCTCATCGACCAATTGGAAAGCCCGCCTTTTCCCCGATTGTATTACCAAGATGCACAACCGATGATTTGTTCTCTTGTGCCGCTTGCCCACGTAAAGGCAACGAGCGAGGAAAGGTTCGATTCTCTTCACGACGCCATCAGAACATTTCTGGGGAAATCAAGAAAACACAAATCGCTTCTACACGAGAGAGAGAGGTTGAGCCACTATTTGGAGCAGGGGATAGCTCGAGCTGAACGAACCCTGGAGAAAATTGCAGTGGAGAGTCAGTCACTTGAGCGGGCTGCGCAATACCAACTGTTTGGAAAGCTGTTGATGGCAAATCTGCACCGGATTCAACCGGGGATGAAGCAAGTTGAGGTTGAAAATGTCTTCAGTACCAGCCGGGAACGGGCAGCAATACCATTGGAGCTGAGTCTTTCGCCGGCGAAGAACGCCGAGCGGTACTTCGAAAAGGCAAAGAAGTCGCGGGTGAGCGTTGAAGAGAAAACAAAGCATAGAGAAGAAACCGTGGAGGAGTGGGAACGGTTGCGCGACCTCCTCACGTCCCTTTCGGCAGTTCAGACGCCGGAGCAGTTTGCAGATTTCATGGCTGCTCATGACGAACAACTCGCCGGGGTTGGCTACAAAGCTGAAACCCGTGGGGCGGATCAAGCACGCGAACACGTGCCATTTCGTACGTTTACGGTGGCTGGGGGTTTTGCGGTCTGGGTTGGGAAGAGCAGCGAGAACAATGATCTTCTGACCTCCAAGTACGCGAGGCCGAACGATTTATGGTTCCACGCCCGGGGGTCGAGCGGCTCGCACGTCGTGTTGAAAATGGGTACAGGAAAGGGTCAACCAAGCAAGAAGGCGATTGATGAGGCGGCGAGCATCGCGGCTTTCTACAGCAAGATGAAAAACGCCAAGCATGTTCCTGTTGCCGTAACAGAAAGGAAATATGTGCGCAAATCCAAAGGGGCTCCGCCGGGAACAGTGACGATCGAGCGGGAGAGACTTCTCTTCGTCGAGCCAGGATTGCCGGGCGGCGATCAACGGAACTGAGAACATAACTGTACACGAGAAAAGGAGAACACTATGCAATGGTTCTGGGTGGCAGGGTATCTCTTTGCAATTGGCTTGATGGTTCTTGGCCTATCAAGGCAAACGCGGTTTAAGGTCGCTTCAAAACAAGTCTTCGTGGGTCTCGGATTCTTTGTGCTGATTGCCATGACGGCGGTCGTGCTCGACGCGCAATATCACTGGTCACAGAACGTGCCAGAGGTATCGCTCGCGATTCTTGGGTGTGTCATCGTATTGTATCGAGCCATCGGTATTGGCCGGCACAGACTGCGTGGGGGAGCCCTGTTGCTCGATCTCGGTCGAGTCCCAATCGGGGAGTTTCTCATCGAAATTATTGTTGCTGGAGCGTTGGCAGCGAACGCCGTGATCGATGGGGCACGAGCCGTCCAAACAGAGGGATGGACAATCAACGACATCTCGTTTGCGATGCTGGAGCTTTCCGTAGCCCTTGCCGTCTTCGCTCAAGGGGTCCTCAAGCGGGGCGTCAGAGAGCGCGGGGTTTTCCACGGGACGGGGCTAATTCCCTGGGAAAAGATCGACAGCTTTGCCTGGGAAGGGGGAAAAAGCAAGTCCCAGACCCTCGTTCTTCAAAAGCAGAGTTCCATCGCTATGCTCAGGACTGTTACGCTTTCCATTGATGCCGAGCAGGTTGATGCGGTAGAGCAGCTGTTGCGGCAGCATAATATTGTTCCGGCTGGCGGAGTTCCAGATGAAAAGACGGGGGATACCTAAACCCGCATAGGTTCCTGAGCATCCATACCATCGTTGTTTTTCCCACTGCTTCTGCGTAGATTGTTCGCGTCGGCTGAGCAAAGGATTTCACACTTCCATCCACATCCTAAAGGATCCCGGTGCTCCTCACCGTGCTAACACGAACAGGCATCAATCAACAAGATGCCGACCTCCTCAGGCGCATCCAGAAAAAGGATCGACAAGCGCTGGGGATGCTCTATGACCGCTACTCACCAGTGGTATACCCACTCGCGTTGCGTATCGTCGGGTCAACAGAAGAAGCAGAGGACGTGCTGAAAGAAGCGTTTACCCACATCTGGGACAAAGCAGGCGGGTACGTTGCGGCACGAGGCTCGATCTTTTCCTGGATCATCGCAGTCTGTCGTAACAAGGCCATTGACAAGCTGCGACTGAAGAGAGAAAAGCAAAAACCAAAGGAAGGGGAGCGTGGCTCACCTCGAAGTGTGCCCGAGCGCGGCGCGGACACCGGCGCCCAGCAAATTCTGGCGTTCAAAGGCTATACGGAGTCGGTGCGGGCTTCGCTCAAAACATTGTCAAAGCTCGAAGAGCGAATTCTGGAAATGAGCTACTATGACAGCCACAGCCAATCCGACATTGCAAGAACATTGCGGATGCCCCTCAGTTCGGTGAAATCCAAGCTGCGCAGAGGGATCCAAAAGTTGCGTCAGGCGGCACGGAAGGAGGGGGAATCCGCATGAAAACAGAAGAGCGACATTCCTACCTCGAACTGTGCATCCCATATGTGTTCGGGCGTCTGAATCCCGGCAACCGAAAGCAGTTTGAAGCGCACCTTGCAACAGGCTGTGACCCATGCACGAAAGAATTAGCTGAGCTGCACGAGGCGATGGCGCTCATGCCGTTGCTGTTGAAGCAGCAAGCTCCCCCATCGGCTGTACGAGATCGCGTGCTCACA
>JBBTCR010000663.1:0-2774 GCA_038043105.1 Bacteroidota bacterium | reverse complement strand
CGTCCAGTGGCTTTCGTTCCGGTCCACGCCTCCAGAAACGAGCGTCTGCGGGCTTCTTCGTCACCGAAACCTGCGGCAATAAAGCTTCGGTAATTCTGCGTCCGCTGATTCATGGCGTAGGTATCGTTCGTACTACTCCACGTATGATAGAATTGCGCGAACACCCGCGGGGAGACATAGCGCGCTTGCAGGTAGTGAACCTGCCAGTCTTTGATTTGATTTCTTCCGGCGTTGGTCTGCGCTATGTTGTTGCTGTTGCTTCCTCCATACGAAAGAATGACGTCGGACTCCGGGTTCAGGCTGTAGTAGAGTGCAGCTTCTCCACGCATGCCGTTGAAATCTCTATCAAGATCGAGTTCTTGATAACCAACACCTCCGACGTAGACGCTGTCAACATAATTGAAGTCTTGTCCTCTATAATATTCCGCACTTACTTTGTAGGCCCATTGATCGTTGATCACGTCGGCATACCGTAATCGCCCGTCGAAGACACTTTGATTTCCTACGGAGACCGCCGCGGTTGTCCCCTGTGAGGTTCGTGGATCTTTGGTGATGGTGTTCACGAGTCCGTTATGAGCATTTGGACCATAGAGAGCGCCGGCGGGTCCCAGAATCACCTCCGTCCGTTCAATGTCATCCTTGACAACAGTAGCAAACGGCCCCAGCGGCAATCCCGTGGCAACCAGTGTTGAGATGCGCGCATCGATCAGCAGCAAGTTTTTCGGGTTGAATGCGCTGTTGAATCCGCGCACGTTGATGCCTGTCCCCAAGACCCCCGTCCGAATATACTCGACACCTTTTTGGCGGCTCAGCAACTCACCAACATTAAAGGAAGGGAGTTCGGCGATGTTCTGGGCACTGATGACTGAAATGGTTGCCGGTGCATCCGTCAGCTTCTCTGGCCTGCGCGACGCTGTAATCACAATTTCCTGTCCCGCTACCGTAGATTCTGCAAGAGCAGCGGTCACGGCCGCCGTTTGGTCTGCACTGACCGTTACGTTCAGGCGTGCTTTTTCGAAGCCAACGTACGAGACGACGAGGACGTATGTGCCCGCCGGTACTTTGGGGATATCAAACGTGCCATCACTTCCTGTTGCGGCACCGAGCGTTGTTCCTTCTACTGTAACATTTGCGCCGATCAACGGCTGCCCGGTCCGTTTGTCGATGACTTTTCCCTTGATCCCACCGGTTTCCGCAGAGAGCGCGGCTACAACAATGAGCCCAGAGAGCAACGCACAAAGAATAAGAGGGCGCATGAGAACCTCCTTTAGTTTATGTGGTGGATAGTGAATTGATGAGACATCGTGGATCTTTTTCATTCCTACTGATCGAGAAACTCACGTACCACACGATTGAATACCTCCGGCTGTTCAATCATGAGCAGATGCCCCGCACGTGGGATCATCTTAAGCCAAGCTTTGTGGATCTCTTGCTGTGCGATGCGCGCAACACTCTCTGCGCGCCCTGGATGAAAGAATTGATTCGGGATGAGCCTGTCTTCTTCACCAAAGATGACCAGTACACTCGGAAGTATTTCGGAGAGTCGTTGTCGGACAGGCTCATCCAGCATGGCCCGAATACCTTGCTCGATGGCATTACAGTAACCGTCAAAGTCGGGAGCGCTCCGCATTGCGAGGCGCTGCTGCAGGAGCCATTCAAAACGATCATCCCAGATAAAAAAGTTGTTGACAATATTTTGTCGAATCAGGTGCTCGTCAGTCGCTTTGACATTTGTTGCGGAGAAATATTGCTTCAGTGCGAGCGCTTCTTCTTGCGTAAACGTCTCAATTCCAGCCGGCGCAGCGAGCACCAAACACTCTACCATTGACTGATACAGAAACGCAAACGTGATACTTATCTGTCCTCCCATTGAATGGCCAACCAGATTGACTTTGGATACTTTGAGCTGCTGTAAGAAGCCTGCGAGTACTCGGGCGTACGAATGCATTGAGACACAAACGTTCAATTTTTCCGATTTACCATACCCCGGAAGATCGATCGCAAGAACTCGGTACTTGTCGCTGAATGCAGCCACGTTATATCTCCAGAACGAGGCGTTACTTCCCAATCCATGAACAAACAAGAGCACCTTCTTCCCTTTTCCCGAATCAAAGTAGGCAATACGAATGCCTTCGACGGTGAGCGAGGAGGTGGGAAACGGGTACTCGAGTTCCGGAACTTGAGAGACACTCCGATTGTGTTCAGTCATGATTCCGAGGGTCGTAGCAAAAAGCGCTATGCCAAGAACGGTAAACATTTCGTATGTCCTTTCTTAGCTCCTTGCGTTTCAGCGAGTCGATCAGGACGTCGCCTTCTTTTCTAGATAGTGATGCGAGAGGTCAAGTAATGTCCGTCTCAGCAATTTTCCGCTGCCTCCTTTTGGCAGTTCAGAGAGGAAGACCACATGCTTGGGTATCTTGAACCGCGCCACCTTGCCGTCACAGTAATTGATGACCTCTTGTTTCTCGATGTGCTGGCCGGGACGCAAGACCACGAACGCCATTCCAACCTCGCCCCACTTTTCATCCGGCACGCCGACAACCGCCACTTCCGAAATGCTTGGATGTCCGTACAAACACTGTTCCACTTCAGCCGGGTAGACATTCTCCGCCCCGCTGATGAACATGTCTTTCTTTCGATCAACTACGTAGAAGTATCCTTCCTCATCCTTCTGAACAATGTCGCCTGTGTGAAACCATCCATTTCTAATCGCCTCTGCCGTAGCCTGCGGGTTATTCCAGTATCCGGGGGTCACAACAGGTGATCGCAGGAGC
>JBBTCR010000662.1:0-9228 GCA_038043105.1 Bacteroidota bacterium | reverse complement strand
TAATGTTTTCGTCGTGTTTACCTACCTCTTCCTTCGTAGCCGGTGTGAAGATCGGCTCTGGAAGTTTGTCGGACTCAACCAACCCCGACGGCAGCGGTATGCCGCAGACGCTTTGAGTTTTCCTGTATTCCTGCCAGCCTGATCCGGACAGATACCCGCGCACGACGCACTCGATGGGCAGCGGTTTCGTCTTCTTCACATGCATCGTTCGATCCTCAAGCTCCCTCCAGTACGGCTTGCAGGCTGAAGGAAAGTCGTAGATGATTGGGGAGATCAGATGATTCGGCACGAGATCCTTCGTCTCCTCAAACCAGAAACCAGAGATCTGCGTCAAGACCTTTCCTTTGAACGGAATCCCCTGCTGCATGACGACATCGTAGGCAGAGAGTCGGTCCGTCGCGACAATGAGCAGTGAGTCATCGAAGTCGTAGATGTCCCTCACTTTCCCGCGGTTCACGAGCTTGAGCGTGGGGAAATGAGTTTGAGTGATGACAGGAACTTGGAGCGATGTGGACATTGTAAACCCTCACCGTGAAGTTCAATGTTTTTCAATGAATTGGCAATTCTTCCGCAGCGCAGTCCTGAGTCTCTTCAGGTACTCCTCCTTCGATATTTCCTTTGCCCCGAACCGCGCGAGATACGGTGTGATAAACTGTGTATCGAGAAACTCGTAGCCGCGATTTCTTAAACGATCGACCAAATGGACAAGGGCAACCTTTGAGGCATCGCGTACCCGGCTAAACATCGACTCTCCGAAGAACGCACCCCCAATGGCAACACCATAGAGCCCACCGGCAAGCTGTGCGTTCTTCCAGCACTCGACGCTGTGAGCAAAACCAAGCCGGTGAAGATTGATGTAGCTCTGGACGATTTCTTCCGAGATCCAAGTCTCTTCGCGCTCCGCACAAGCCCTCATCACTTCTTCAAACTGTCGGTTGAGGCAAATCTCAAACGGATTCTTTTTCAGAGTCAGTCTCAGGCTTCGAGGAATCTTGAATTCCTCCAGCTCAAATATCGCACGCGGATCGGGTGAATACCAACCGATCTCTCCGGTCTTGGGGTCGGCCATCGGGAAATAGCCGCTGCAGTACGCCAGCAAGAGGAAATCCGGCTCAATGATTCGAGATTTTGTGCGTTGCGAATGCATTGCAGGAACTAGGATATTTCTTCATCGGGTTATTGATTGATCGAATCATCGCTAAAACGTTGCGTTCTTGCGATGACCCGATGAATCGATCGCTCGATGGCCCGATGATTCAATCACTCAATGAATCAATCTACATCAGGACAACTACTTTGCCCACGCTCTTTCTCGACTGCAAAAAGGCCTGGGCCTCTGCAATCCGCTCGAACGGATACTTGGCACCGATGACGGGCCGGAGCACTCGCTTTTTGTATAGCTTCAGCAGCTCCTGAAGCGCGCCTCTGAGATATTCCACCTTATGCATCAGGAAAAAGAGATTAAAGCCCATCAAACTGACATTCTTCGTTTCAATCGACGGTGGATAAATCCACGGAATCGATGCAAGCTCCCGAAGAGCCCTCACCTTTTTCACCCTCCGTTCACCTGTCACCGCTGCAAGACCGTACAGAACGTATCTCCCCATCGGTGCCAACAGCTTCCAGCCTTTGCGGAATACACGACCTCCGACCGAGTCCAGAACGACGTCAACTCCATACTCGTTGGTATCCGAGCGGATGATCTCTGCAAAGTCTTCCGTGAGATAATTGATGAGGTGATCCGCTCCTTGTTTCCGAGCGAGCTCCAGTTTTTCGTTCGAGCTTGCCGTCGCAAACACCTCGGCGCCAAGATGTTTCGCAATCTGAAGAGCCGCTGTGCCGACACCCCCGGCGGCTGCGTGCAAGAGGAGCTTCTCCTCGGGCTGAACATGCGCCAACGTCACGAGGCCGTGATAGGCGGTTAGGTACGTAACGCCAAAAGCCGCGGCCTCTTCAAAGGACATGGTTTTCGGAAGCCGCATTGTCTGTGTCGCGGGAACACACACATACTCCGCGTATGCCTGATGTTTCCTTATGGCAACGACGCGGTCCCCTTCTCTGATGCCCTTCACCCCGTTTCCGACCCGCTCGATCACACCGGTCAATTCAATACCGGGAATAAACGGAGGCTCTGGCACACTCGGATAGTAACCCATGCGCACAAACGCGTCGGCAAAATTGAGTCCGATCGCCTTCGTACGGATCAGGACTTCCCCGGAAGCTGGGACTGGAGTCGGCCATTCAAGGATTTTCAAAACCTCGGGAGGTCCAAATCTCGTAACTACGGCTGCCCTCATGTGTCAATCCTCTCTGATTCAATGCTAGCACAGGATCACTGCGTTGGAACAAAACTGCTCAACGCGCGTATCGCGTACTTTTGGACTTCTCTGCCGAGTTGGTACGGTGTTCTTGCATGGCGGAAATCATTGCCAAACAGGTAGATGTCACTCGAAGTCTTTCCTGTCACCCAAAGAAAGGTTCCTGCCCCTTCTTGAGCTTGACAATCACGGATAGTTGCCCCTTCAACGCGGTTCAGCGCCACCGCGGCCATATTCGACCCCAATTTCGCCTGCCTCCCGCTGAAGCCATCGATCAGCAGTCCTTTGACATCCTCAAAGTACAGCGCACTTTCCCATTTCTTTGACTCAGGCCTCTCCCAGAACACCTCAACGTTCCTTAGCTTGAGGTCCTTCGCCCTCTGAAACTTGAAAGCGTGAACGGCTTTGTCATAGGCAACAACTGTGTCCGTTGACAGAAAAAGTCTGATGTTCTCAAACGTGATGCCATCGAGCCAGTTGTCGGGATGCCCATTGATCACGCTGGAGCCTTTGCCGTGAGCGATCACGTTCTTGATGAGCACATTCCGGATCGAGCCCGCGGGAGGTTCGTTCTCCCATTTGATCTGAGGATGAACTTCGCTTCGTCGTTTAATGTTGAAATGGAACGGGTCACCATCACCCCACCAAAACCAGCCGTGACGCCTGCACTCAATGGTGAGGTTAGAGATGACGACATCGCTCACATACCCGCCGTCGAATACCATAAACGCGATGCCACGATTGGAGTTGGTGATGACACAGTTATCGACGGTGACGTTACGAACGCAGTTCATGTTGCCGTCGCAGAATTTCAGGGCACTGGATGCAGATGACAAACGGCAGTTCGTTATAGTGATGTTTTCACACGGGAGAGCGGGGCCGAACCAGTTCATCGAGTAGAAGACAATTGCGTCATCACCCGTTTCGATCGTGCAGTTCGATATCCTGAGGTCTTTGCAGCCGTCAGGATCGATCCCATCAGCCCAGACGCCCTCGGCTAGGCTTGAGCGAATGTAGACACCATCGATCACCATGCGTTCACAACCATAGGGATGAATGGTCCATGACGGAGAGCGCACGAGAGACAAACCGGATATCCGAACATCCTTGCAGCGGAGGAGAAGAATCATTTTCCCGAATTGGTTTTTCTTCGGAAACGAACGAATAAGCGGTTTGCCAAGCGCTTCCATCAATTTTTGATTGGGGCGAATGAAATCGTCCCGGATATCGTTCAATCGCCATTCGTACTCGCCCTGGCCGTCAATTGTCCCTCGTCCTTCGAGGGTGATGTTCTCGAGGTCCTCCCCGTAGAACAACGCGTCCTTGTCGAACGCGCTTTTGTCCTTGATGGAATAAATCGTAGCACCCGCCTCCACAAAGAATCGCACGTGGCTGCGAAGGTGGATAGTGCCTGAGCTGTACTCTCCTGGGGGCACATAGATCATCCCGCCTCCCGATCGGGCACAGCTGTCGATCGCTCGTTGAATTATTGCTTGCGCGTTCTCTGCCTTCTTCCCCGTTGCGCCAAAATCTCTGATGTTGAGCACTCGCTGACGAGCGTTAAGCTCCGGGGCACACCACAAGAGGCAAAGCGCCAAAACACGACTGACAAGGTTGAGAGTCTTTGAAAAGCGATGGTTCATACCGTTTACTCCTGATTCGAATGATCAGGGAATGAACTCGTAAAAAAGAAGATAGTGCAGGCTTCGGGGTCTCGGTTAATCAATGCCTCGCCGGGCTATTCTCCGAAGCTCGTGCCGACAGCACGTGCAGCGCAGAAAAGTTGAGAATCGAGCGGCATTATGCTGATCTTCAAGGTAACTTCTTTCACAGGGACTGCCGTGACTTCCATGCCACGCAGCCTTACCATGTGACGATACTTGTCCTGAGACGCGAGCACGAGTACCTTTGTTCGATGTCCTGAGAATCGTCCCGCCGATGTTGACGATCTCCGCCACATCCTTTGCCATAGACTCACGCATTTTTCCTTCGGCCGGCCCTTCGAAGCCACCCAGTATACCCATCACGGTCAAACGAAATGTCATATCGCGGGCTTCGCAATACCGCGGAAGATCGGATTGAGGCCGGGACAATCACCCCTGCCGGTCAAGATACCGATACGCTTGAGAGGTCTCATGATCCCTCCCCCGAAACCGAGAAGCTAGTCAACGAAATTACTCCAATACTCGTGCATCCTGTGACGCTGAAGATAAAGAAATTCCTCCCTTGATTCCATATGAGCATACGGAAGCGATTGGGCCCAGCATTAGCCGATTCGTCGCTCCAGCTTATTTTGCTTGTTTATGAAGGTAGAACGCCGTACCTTGTAATTGCAATTAACAGTACACCGTTCTGTCCCTGTGGGGAAAAGCTGCGCTTTACCCTACGGACGACGTAGCCACGCTCTTGCGTCGTAGCTTTAGATGTTCTGACTGTGTCCGTTTTCGTGGCCTTTCAAGCTTCACGAGGCTGGGCATCGCCAATCATCCATAGCGAAGCTTACGTCTTGGCTAGCTGTCTCGTGTACAATTTTCAAATATTTTGTTGAAAGGATTTGTTCCATGGAAAAAGGAACAGTCAAGTGGTTCAATGGAGCCAAAGGGTACGGCTTCATTTCTCGCCAAAATGGCGAGGACGTTTTCGTTCACTTCACCGCGATTATCGGCGATGGCTACAAGACCCTGAACGAGGGCGACCAAGTCCAGTTTGAGGTTCAAAACGGACCGAAAGGACTTCAGGCGGCAAAGGTAGAGAAAATATAGCCTGGCAGGAAAACCCAGACCCCAGTTAGCATCAGCTGGCTGGGGTTTCTTATTTTGAATGATTGTTCAGGTTAGCGAAAGGAAAGGTCCGATGAAGCGAGGTACCGTAAAATTCTATAACTCCTCAAAGGGTTTCGGATTCATCATTTCTGAAACCGGCGAGGAGATTTTCTTCCACAAAAGCAACGTGAAGAACACAGGGTTTCGTGACAGGCTCAACCAAGGTGATACGGTCCAGTTTGAACTGAAGGAAGAGCAGAAAGGAAAGCGCGCTTACAACATTGTGCGCGTGTAGCATGAGGTGAAGAACGTCACCAGAAAAGTCCCCGACGAGGGGACTTTTTTGTTAGTAGGAGTTACACAACCACACTATGCGTCTTCCTTGAAGGCATCCAATTGGTCGGTGCGTGCAGATTCCGGGATCGACTGAATTGATTTGAATTTCTCGACGAACGCATTCAACTGCTTATCAGCCTTGTCGTAGTTATTCTTCGCGTTGCTAAGCTGGGTACCGAGCGTGTCAAACACGTCCGAAAACTTCTGAAGTTCGGAGCCGAGCCTCTCGAGATTCTCGAAGATCACCTTTGCAGTCTTCTCGATTTGCATTCCTTTTAATCCCCGGGCAATCACAAGCAGATAGGCATAGAAACTGTTGGGCGACACAGGAACAACATGTTTCTTCGCCGCATACGCCTGCAAACTCTCTTCCTCGGCAAAAGCCTCATCCTTAATAATCGTCTCATAGAAGATGTTTTCAGCCGGGATATACATCAGCGCAAAATCATATGTGCCCTCATCCACCAAAATGTACTTCTCAGCTATCGCGTCGATATGTTTCTTGACATCGGAACGGAACAGACGCGTAGCCGCTCTTTTGTCCTGATCAGACTTGGCATCGAGCATCTTCTGGAAGTTCTCTAGGGGAAATTTCGAGTCGACAGGCACCATCCCGTTCGCCATGCGGATAACCGCGTCTACAGCTTGTCCGCTCTTGAACCTGTGCTGGATGTCGTATGCGTTTGAGGACAGGACCTGTTTCAACAAATCCTCCAGCAAAAGCTCTCCTAGACCGCCTCTGAGTTTTGGGGCCTTCAACATCTCTTCGAGCTTCGATACACTCTGGCCCAGCTCTTTGATCTCCTGCGTCGCCTTCCCCAACTCTCCAAGCTTGTTGTGAACATCCTGAATCACCTTTGCGGCGTTATCGAGTCTGGTCCCGACCTGGCCAGTATTGTTTTGAAGCTGTTGAGTAACGCTGGAAAGCTGGCTCGTCACAACGTTCAGCTGCTGGTTCACAGTTTCGGTTGTGATTTTCAGGCTTTGATAGAGGGTGTCCTGCGTATTCTTGAGCGAGCTCCCCAATGAGTCCGCCGTGTTTTTGAGGCTCTGGCTAACCTCGCCTCGCAGCGAATCAATCTGCTGCTGAATGAGCAGCGTTGAGTGGTTTGGTTCTTCTTGTTTGCGCGGTGACAGCCTCACAAACAAAATCACCAGAAGCGCAACAACGACAACAAGCAAAATGAGAAACGCTATGTCCATATCACTCTCAACTTTTCTTGATGAAGAAAACAAGGATCACGATCAGTGCCGTGGCATACGACGCAATCCTGGCAGCCGGCAGTGATCGCTGTTTCAACCAGCCCCAGAGCTTTGCAGACGTAATCATCAATAGGATGAGCCCTAGAGCCGCCATCACACATTGACCGATGCCGAAGGTCCCTCCGTACAAATTGGTAAGGCTCTTGTCATCCCAGAATTGTCCGTAGATAAACAACAAGTGCGCGGTGTACACAAGAAGTGACTCCCTGCTCACAGCGACCACAAACGAACGCTCCGTTTTTCGTTTCTCGACGTAATACCAACAAATCAGCATCAGGATTAGAACAATCCCGAGCCTCGAGGCAAAAAACAACGGATTCGCCCCCGTGGCGGTTGAGACACCGGCTAATCTAACCGGCAGCTCAATGAGAAGCGATCCCGCGACGATCAAGACGCCGCTCAAGATACCGACGGTCCGGAGGAAATCGATTTCTTTTTCCGAGGCTCTCCATCGAGTGTATGCGATTGCCGTGACAGCTCCGAACATCAGAAACCCAAGCCATGGGAAAACCGGGAATTGAGAATAGTGTTGACCATTAAGGTAGGCGGCAATCACTGCGGGTACACGTGGCACGAAATCAATCTCCCAAATGAGAGGTGTAACAAGCACGACCGCCGACCCAATGATGATCAGATACCACTGATAGACAACATCCCTTTTGATCACAATCCGCCCGAGGAACACCGCCAGCAAACCGACGGCAATACAATGCAAGATGTCGGCTTGATAGAACTTCAACCAGTCCAAGTCGGTCGTTGCGGTGATCGTTCGAGAAAAAGAGAAGAAGGGAATATGCAGTGCATATCCGATTGCCCAGATCAATCCGATGCGCGCCAACTGCCTCCAGAACGCCTTCCCAAACGTTCTGAACTCTTCAAGCTTGCGTTGACTCGCGATGACAAACACGAAGCCTGCGACAAACAGGAAACTCGGCGCGACGAGGCCATTGATGTAGTTCAGGACTCTGAACCACCCTGTTTCTTTGAACGCCGGAATGATAAACGCATTGAAGATGTGAACCTCGATCATCACGATGGTTGCCCAGCCCCGCAACAAATCGATGAAGACCAGTCGGCTTTTCATTCTTGGCTCTTCTCCCGAACTGAGCGCTGAATGAGGAGGGCATGAGGGCGAGAGATGAATCGCGAGAGTGCAGAGGGTGCCTTTCTCACATTTTCCTCCTTCAACGGGTCGCCTATTTCAGGACTCCAAGTTTCTTGCCTATTTTTACAAAGGCACTGACTGCCTTGTCAATGTGATGTTTTTCGTGCGCGGCAGACAACTGAACTCGAATCCTTGCTGCACCTCTCGGCACAACGGGGTAGAAGAATCCTACGACATAGATGCCCTCTGCATAGAGTTCACGAGCCATGGCTTGAACGACACCGGCATCGTGGAGCATGATGGGGACAATCGGATGAAACCCGTCTTTGATTTCGAAACCCGCCGCGCGGATTTTGTCTCTGAAGTAGCGTGCGTTCTCGTTGAGTTTCTCGCGCAGCGCGCTTGAATCCTTCAGCAGATCAATTGCCTTGATTGTTGCCGCAACTACCACGGGACTCAGCGTGTTCGAGAAGAGGTACGGCCGCGACCGCTGCCGCAGAAGATCAATGAGCACCTTTTCGCCGGCAATGCATCCCCCCGACGCACCGCCGAGCGCTTTGCCAAATGTGGTTGTAATGATATCTACCCTCCCCATCACATCGTTATACTCGTGCGTTCCTCTGCCAGTCTTTCCCACAAAACCGGTCGCATGCGAATCATCCACCAACACTATTGCGTCATATTCATCTGCGAGATTGCAGATCTCATCAAGCTTTGCAAGAACACCATCCATCGAGAACACACCATCCGTTACGACCATTCTGAATCGTTTACTCTGTGTCTGTTTCAAATGAAGCTCCAGGTCCGTCATATCCGAATGTTTATACCGGTGTCGGTCAGCCTTGCACAGACGAATACCGTCGATAATAGAGGCGTGGTTCAATTCATCGGAGATCAACGCGTCCTCTTCCCCAAGGAGGGACTCAAACACTCCACCGTTAGCATCGAAGCACGAGGAGTAGAGAATCGCATCCTCCATACCCAGGAAATCGGCAATCTTCCCCTCCAGCTTCTTATGTTGATCCTGTGTCCCGCAAATGAAACGAACGGATGACAGGCCGAATCCCCGTTCATCCAATCCTTGCTTCGCTGCTTCGATCAACGCGGGGTGACTCGAGAGGCCCAGATAATTGTTGGCGCAAAAGTTGATGACTTCTTTGAGTTCTGAATTTTTGGGGTATTCAACTGTGATGTCTGCCCGCTGCGGAGAATGGATGAATCGTTCTTCTTTGAACAAATCAGCATGCTGCAATTCCATCAGCTCATTGCGATAGAATTCCCGTACTCGCTCGTGGACTGCCATAAGTCTCTCTTGACTCCTCCGTCTTATGAGTTGCTATTCAAATATAGATAAGCTTGTCGATTTTGTCCCCTCTCGTCTCACATACCGTACTTCGCGATGATCTCGTCCTTCTTCCTTCCGAGGATGTCGTGTTTCTTTCCG
>JBBTCR010000661.1:0-3119 GCA_038043105.1 Bacteroidota bacterium | reverse complement strand
CACAGAAAAGACGAGTATGAAGGGGCAGGAGCTGGACTGGCCATCGTGAAGAAACTCATCGAACTCCAGGGGGGACGCATCTGGGTAGACTCGCAACCAGGGAAAGGGTCGACGTTCTTTTTCACCATACCGACTGTTTAAAGGGGAGTAAACATTGGCAGCGAACGATTCGCAGCTGCGTATCGTCTTGATTGACGACAACCTGGACCACGCAAGAATTCTGCAGTGGGCCTTCCGCAAATCAGGGCGAGCGGACCAGTTCACGTGCTTCGAAGACGGTCACACGGCTTTAGAATATTTGAGCGCTTCGCACTCTCACAGCGGCGATGCTCCTGACGTCATTTTTCTGGATTTCAATCTGCCGCGGATTGACGGCCGCGAGGTGCTGCGACGGCTGAAGGAAGGCGAGCTGACCAGGAGCATTCCGGTGATCGTGCTGAGCAGTTCGGAACGGGATGAGGACATCCGCCGAGCCTATGAGCTGGGGGCGAGCAGTTACTTTTCCAAGTCCGTCATTTTCGACGATTTGAATTCAGTTCTCCAAACGATTCAGCAATTTTGGTCTCACCAAACGACGAAGCCACTCAGGAAATGAGCTATGACAAACGATAAGCATGTACTCGTTCTCCTCGTTGAAGACAACGTCGACTTTTCAAAGCTCGTACGCATTTACCTCAGTCGGTTTGATGAAGCTCAGTTCGACGTTATCTGGAAGGAGAATGGTAGTGAGGGGATTGAGGAGGCTGTCCGCAATAAGGACATCGACGTGATCCTGATGGATTACTTCCTCCCGGGTCTGAACGGACTTGAAATCACCAAAGCATTAAAGGAAAAGAATGTTGACATCCCAGTGATCTTCTTGACGGTGAACAAAGACATGAACCTCGCCGTGGAGGTGATGAAGCTTGGAGTCCAAGATTATCTTGTGAAGGAGGAAATCAGCACGCCCATATTGCCGAAGACTATCCTCAGCGTGGTCGAAAAAAGGAAGTTTCAGCGGGAGATTGCCCAGCTCGAAATCCGCCAGAAACGGCTGGAAGCGATGCAGGAGATGGTCGTGGGCATTACCAATGAGATCAGCGGACCGTTGAAGACCATGAAGGACTTGATCGAAACCCTGAACCAGCGGGGATTGCCGGAGAAGACCGTAAAGTACGTGGCGATCATGCGCGACAATGTTCAGCGTATCGAGTCGAAGATGGAGAAGCTCAGCAATCTTAGAGAAGATAAGACAGTGCAGTATATCAAGGACATCAAAATGATCGACCTATCGTGAGGTGGCGCGTGCCGAATCTCGTCAAAAGACTCCTGACACAACACGACCTGAAGGAAATCGCCGATGCGATTGTGAAGGCCGAACAATCGACCTCGGGTGAAATTCGCGTCGACGTACGACAACGGCGCTCGCGCAAAGAGCGGTCGGCGAACATTGAGGAGCTTGCACGGCGCGAGTTCCATCATCTCGGAATGACACACACCAAGGAGCGGAATGGTGTCCTGCTGTTTCTCCTTCTCGAAGACCGCGAACTCTACATTCTGGCGGATGAAAGCATCCACAAGAAAATTGAAGCACGAGCGTGGCAGGACATCGCGGATGGGATGGCCTCACGGTTTTCTAAACGGGAGTTTCGAGAAGGCCTGATCGACGCTGTGAGTGCAGTGGGTGGCATCCTCGCGCAACATTTCCCTCGCCAACCAGGCGACACGAACGAGCTGCGCAACGAGGTACGAGTTCGATAGCAACAGCAGAGATTTGGTGAAGTTTGTTCTCCCCCAACGCAAGGTATCCAGCAGATGAAATTCAGAGCGGCTCTCGCACAAATCGATTCGAAGGTCGGGAACCTCAGCGCCAATGTTGACCACCATCTCGAGTACATCGATGCGGCGATCAAGGCGGGCTGCGAGCTCATCCTGTTCCCCGAATTGAGTCTGACGGGATACACAGTACGCGACCTCGCGTGGGATTTAGCCACGAATCCGTCAACAGATCCCATGCTCGAGCCGCTACGGGAGCGCAGCAAGAGCATTACTATTGTCGCCGGCTTCGTCGAAAGCGCGGAGAATCATGGCATCTACAACTCAGCCTTTTTGATGGAAGACGGCGTGGTGAAACACGTCCACCGGAAGATCTACCCGCCCACGTATGGGATGTTTGAAGAAGGGAGATATTTTAGCTCTGGGCGAGCCGTGCGCGCATTTGATTCAAGACTTGGCCGTCTTGGCCTGCTTGTCTGTGAAGACCTCTGGCACTTGTCTCTACCGTATCTCCTCGCGATGGACGGTGCGGAGGCGCTGCTCGTTTTGACCGCAAGCCCGTCGCGCATCGCGGGCAGTTCAGCCGATCTGCAAAACGCGAAGATCAACCACGAACAGCACAGGGTCTACGCAAGGCTTCTCAGCACATACCTGTTTTTTTGCAACCGTGTCGGTTTTGAGGATGGTGTGAACTTCTGGGGGGGATCCGCTATTACCAATCCTAGCGGTGAAATGGTTGTGGTCGGGAAGTTTTTCTCTGAGGACTTGATCGTGGGCCAAATCGATTCCTTGGAAGTGCAACGAGCGAGACGGTTCTCACGGCACTTCTTGGACGAAAACCTTGATCTGGTAAGACAAACCCTTGACCGCATCATTGAACCTCGTCAGACAAAAGACGCTGACTATTCCCGCCAACGAGACAAATCTTCTGAGCGGTGACTCGACCATCTCTCAGGCAGCACTGATCGTCCGTCAATGAAATTTGCTGACCTCGACCCACCTCGAAATTATTGAATCTGCCGCATTTATTCGTTACATTACTCATCAAAATTTAAGAACGGTGCGAGAAATTAGTGTGGTTTGATCATAGGAGATTTATGGTATGAACATGGTGAAGGCCGTTGGACTCATGGTCCTCCTTATGGGACTCTTGATGCTTGTGGGGCAGTGGTTGGGGCAAGAACAAGGCCTTGTGATGGCGTTTGCCTTTTCACTGCTGATGAACTTGGGGATGTACTGGTTTTCCGATAAGATCGTGCTGATGAGCTACGGTGCACGGCAGATCTCCGAGGAGGAAGCGCCGAAGCTCTACGCGATCGTCCGGTAGCTGGCGCAGCAAGCGGAACTCCCTATGCCGAAAGTGT
>JBBTCR010000660.1:0-1983 GCA_038043105.1 Bacteroidota bacterium | reverse complement strand
CGGGTAAAAATTCTCCCCTGTACACCACCTATGCTGCAACGATGGAACGATCTGAATTTACGTTGGACGAGGGATATCATTTCGTGTTCTATGACTCGGCAAGGGGGGCCGACTTTGTTACCGACAACGCGGGGGATTGGTGCTTGGCTTTAAGGTCAGGATCATCTCTTGTCTATAGGCTGAGTGATATGCATAAAGAGCCCGTCATTACAGCGTCGTATGGAGACGTTGTCAAGTTTTTCTACCTCCCGTTGAACAATATCAGAGTCGATGTTACCTTCCTCGTTTACAGCTCGCGCGTTGCAATTCAAGACGTAGCAATTGCAAACCTTGGTTCAGAGAGTGCAAGGTTCGATGTGGTATCGTTTCTGCAAAACGAAAATAATCCATTTCGTGAAGTTGAATATCACAAAGACGAGTACGCGATAGCATTCTCTCACAGGGAACCGCCTGATGATTGGGTGAAGGGCCACGCTATTCCGTACGTGGATCCGGTCTATGATCTGTTTGTGTTCTCAGCTGAGAACGCTGACTCCCTTGTTAAGGTAGAGTTTGATGGTCAAGCGAGTTCGGGCTCAAAAGATCGCGTAAAAACGATTTCTGTGACGAAGAAATTTGATCTTGAACCGGGTGCCGTCGGTCGACTTCGGGTCATCAGGGCGGTTCGCCGACCGGAGGAAGATCAAGCGAAGCTCCTTGCAAAGGCACACGCGCTGATGGCCGAGGACCTTGATGGGTATGTGAAGCAGAATGAGAAGCTATACGGCACGATCCCGGTTCCCCGTTTCTATGATCCCGACCAAGAGATGATGTACTGGAGTGCTTTTACGTTGATGAGGCAAGTGATGTTGCCGCCAGAGGGGAAATGCAGCTACAACTACTATGTCTTTTCCCGCGAGCCGCAATGGGGATGGGGTCACGGCGGTCAGGTCTTTCACGAGAGTCTCACGATGCTGGCATATGCATATATGGATGCGACGGGGGCGATGAACTCTCAACGCGTCTATCGGGAGCGACAGCACAAAGACGGCTACATCAACTACCGCACCGCCCCTTACCTCGACGAAACGATTCCACACAACGGTCAACTTACAACCTCTGCCCCGTGGTATGCGTGGCAGAACTGGGAGATCTACAGGATCACGAAGGACAGAGATTTTCTTCAGGAAATGTATCAATCCAGCAAATCTTTTTACGAGTACGTTACAGGAAATAGGGACAGCGATGGCGATGGGCTCTGTGAATGGGGAGCGCATGCAGTGCTCGAATCAGTCAGGGATGGTCTCGTAGCGGTGTGGGATAAAGTTGGTTGGCCGAGCAATTTTGAGGCTCTCGATCTGAATTGTATGCTCGTGCAGGAAGCAAAAGCGCTAAGTGCGATGGCTTCGGAGCTTGGCTTGACTGATGAAGCAAAGCGGTGGCGCAAGGAGGAGACCGAACGGATTCGAAAGATCAATGACTCGATGTGGGACGAAGAAACGGGCTTCTATTATCACATCGACAAGCGGACTCACACCTTTACCCACAAAGAGAAGAACGACTTAAAACGGGAGGAGATCATTGGCTTTCTGCCGTTGTGGGCTGGAGTTGCTGATGAACACCGTGCAAGGAGACTGGTCGAGAAACTCACCGATCCGAAAAAGTTCTGGCGCCCATACGGTGTGCCGTCGCTAGCGGCCGATGATCCGTACTATAATCCAAAGGGCTACTGGAATGGACCGGTGTGGGTGGAATGGGATTATTTGATAGAGCGTGGGCTTATCGAATACGGATATGTGAATGAAGCCAGACACCTGGTCAACAAGGTAGCAGCGAACATGATCGCGCAGCTGAAGAAGGATCACAACTTTTGGGAGTTCTACAGTCCTGACGAGCAATGGGCGGGATACCATAGGACGTACATCTGGGCGGGCCTCATCGCCCGGATGATGATGGACGTCGCAAGGCAGTAACTTGCCAAATCAAAGGCTGGATGAGTCTATG
>JBBTCR010000659.1:0-2905 GCA_038043105.1 Bacteroidota bacterium | reverse complement strand
CCAAGATACGAAAGCCCTACGATATAGTAAAGCTATTTATGACACACGACACTAGAAGCCTCTCTCCGAATTGTGTGTCTCAATCTGGTAATTCCCGGATTCAACTCTCCGCAATAGTTGCGCGTAAGCAACGATCAGGCGCCATATTCTCCTTGCTTTTCGTCAGCGTATTCGTAATATTCCTGCGAATATCGCATCCCCAGGAGGAAGCTTCTGTTCCTGCGCACCTATGGTTCGATTGCGCACCACCACCATTGCTGTAATCTGCGGTTCGGTTTACTGCCTCGGGTTGGGCCAACAACAGCCAAACCCTAACCGAGCGATCATCGCCGTACGAGCATTCGAACCGATTTACATTGACGGTCGGCTGACAGAGACCATCTGGCAGCGGAAGGGGGAGGAGGGATTTGTCCAACGTGAGCCGGATGAGGGCGCCAAGTCAACGCAACGGACTGAAGCGTGGATTGCGTACGACAGCGACGCACTCTATGTTGCCATCCGTCTCTATGATTCCCAGGCCGATTCCATCATTGGAAGGGTTTCGCGTCGGGATCAGGATTCGGAATCTGATGAAGTCGCCGTGGGCATTGATGCAGCCCACGACAAACGGACTGCACACTACTTCGTTGTCAATCCTGCAGGGGCCATAAGCGATGGGACGTTTTCCAACGACACCCAGATGGATGGAGTTTGGGATGGCGTCTGGGAGGTTGGCGTGCAGATCGACGACCAAGGATGGAGCGCTGAGTTTCGCATACCGTACTCGCAATTGCGCTTCCCGAAGCGGGATCGCTACGTCTGGGGAGTTGAAATCTATCGCAGGATCAAACGCCGAAATGAGGATTCCTATCTCGTGCTTCATCCGCGCACGGACCGCGTTCGGGTCTCGCGCTGGATTGAAATCCAAGGCATCGAAGGCATCGAGCCCCCCGCCCGTGTTGAGCTGCTTCCGTACATCACCGCAACCGGAAAGTATATTGAGCGTCCGCCCGTTGACTCCTTCAATGAAGGAAGGAGTGATCCTTTCAAGTTCGGTCGCGATTATCCTCTGAACATTGGTGCAGATGCAAAGATCGGTCTTGCTGGCGACGTGACACTCGATATGTCGCTCAACCCCGACTTCGCACAGGTTGAAGTTGATCCCGCCGTTGTCAATCTCACAGCATACGAAGTTCGTTATCAGGAGAAGCGTCCATTCTTCATTGAGGGATCGAACATACTACGCTTCGGTCGAGGTGGGGCTTCGACCTTGCAGGACTTCAACTGGAGCGATCCCAGTTTCTTCTACAGCCGCCGTATCGGTCGTGCGCCTCAAGCCTCCGTAACGCATCCGGGCTTCAGCGAAATCCCAGACCGCACGACCATTCTCGGTGCAGCGAAGGTGAGCGGAAAGATTACGGACACGTGGTCATTCGCTGCATTAACCGCTGTGACGGACAGAGAATACGGGCGCGTTGACTCTGCTGGCGTTGAGTTTAAAGACGAGATCGAGCCTCTAGCGTTCTACGGTATAGTGCGGACATTGAAGGAATTCAACGACGCGCGTCAGGCCATCGGCGTCCTCGGCACAGTGGTGGAGCGTAACCTACGCGATCCCCGATTGAAGAATCTTCTGAACAATCGTGCAGTCTCTCTGGGCGTCGATGGCTGGACGTTCCTCGATGAGAACAAGGTCTGGGTAGTGACGGGATGGGCCGGGGCATCGTATGTTGCCGGATCGGCGGATCGTCTTCTCAGGCTCCAGCGTTCTTCCCAGCACTACTTCCAGCGACCGGATGCGGGGCACGTGCGCGTTGATTCGGGTGCGACGTCAATGGTCGGCTGGTCATCCCGCGTTTGGCTTGACAAGGTGATTGGAAATTGGATCTTCAATGCGGCGATCGGTGCCATCCATCCGAACTTCGAGACGAACGACGCAGGCTTCATGACGAACGCTGACTATATCAATGCGCACATCTACGGTGGGTACGAATGGTGGGAGCCGGATAACATCTTTCGCACGAAAGCCATTACGGCAGCAGCAGTGCGAGAATACAATTTTGGTGGATACAAGACGGGGGAGACGTACCGACTCTTCTTGAATGCACAGCTCCTGAATTACTGGTATTCTTACCTGACCGGCGGATACAATGCAGAGACGTTTGATGATCAGCGGACGCGTGGCGGGCCGCTGATGAAGTCACTGCAAAGCTATTTTGGTTACTTTAGTCTCTCCAGCGATTCTCGCGAGTCGCTCTATGGCTCACTGTCAGTGAACGGTGCAAGAGGCAAATCGGGAGGCTGGCTCTATGGAATTGGTCTCGGCCTCAACTGGAAAGTGTCCAAAACACTCAACATCAGCGGTGGCCCCGAGTACTTCCGCAATCACGCCGCTGCTCAATATGTCAAGACTCAACAAGATGCATTCGCTACACAAGCGTACGGCTACCGGTACATCTTTGCGACACTCGATCAAAAACAGCTTTCTGCCACGTTGCGTGTGAACTGGACGTTCACGCCGAAGCTGAGCTTCCAGCTCTACGTCCAACCGCTTCTCTCCACTGGAGCCTACAGCGGAATCAAGGAGCTCGCCCGGCCGGGCACGTTTACGTTTAACCGGTATGGGGAAGGTGCGTCAACGATTTCGCTTTCCAATGATCTCTACAGCATTGATTCCGATGGAGCTGGACCAGCGTCGAGCTTCGGCATCTGGAATCCCGACTTCAATTACAAATCCCTTCGAGCGAACGCCGTCTTCCGCTGGGAATACTCTCCCGGTTCGACGATCTACTTTGTCTGGACCAACGAGAAAGTGGATTTCGAAAACAGGGGGCAGTTTGAGTTCGGGCGGGACGTGCGCGCACTGCTCCGGGACCGGCCGGACAACGTCTTTTCGATAAAGCTCACCTACTGGTTCAATCCGTAG
>JBBTCR010000658.1:0-1400 GCA_038043105.1 Bacteroidota bacterium | reverse complement strand
CTCAATCATCCAAACGTTTGCACGATCTACGGCATCGAGGAGTACGAGGGACAGCAATTCATTGAAATGGAATACATAGACGGGGTAACGCTGAGGGAGAAATTCCAAATTACAAACTCGAAACCCGAAACTGCGATCGCCTACGCGATTCAAATCGGTGATGCGCTCCATGAAGCCCACAGCGCGGGTATCGTCCATCGTGACGTGAAGGCCGAGAACATCATGGTCAATTCCAAAAACCAAATCAAGGTCATGGATTTTGGATTGGCCAAACTGAAGGGGTCGCTGAAACTCACACGAACATCGAGTACCGTCGGTACGTTGGCGTATATGTCACCGGAGCAAATTGAAGGCGGAGAAGCGGACGCGCGGTCAGATATCTTTTCGTTTGGTGTGGTGCTGTATGAGATGCTCACCGGCCGGTTACCATTCCGCGGTGAGCACGAAGCAGCCATGATGTACTCCATCGTGAATGAAGAACCGACTCCTGCAGACAAATATCGCCCCGAGTTATCAGATGAGTATCTGCATATCATCAAGAAAGCTCTGGAAAAGGACCCCGAAGATCGTTATCAGAATGTCCTCGATATGGTTGTTGACTTGCGCCGTCTAAAGAAGCAATCAACAAAAGTGTCTCGCGTTTCGATTCAACAAGAGGTGATGAGCACTAAGGCGCCGAAGGAACCTATGAGCCCGGCTCAACCCCAGATGACTTCTGACCAGAGACCCCATAAGAAACTTGGAGTGAGGACGTACATCATCGCTGGAATCCTCCTTGTATTTGCAGCGGTTGCCGCTCTTCTTCTCCTGCGTCGTCAGACTTCGGCACCGACAGAGACTGATCTGAAAAGGAAAATGCTTGCGGTCTTGCCCTTAGAGAATCTCGGCACTGCGGAACAGGAGTATTTTGCGGACGGCCTTACAGAAGAGATTACGAACAGGCTCTCCGGCCTTTCTGGTCTGGGAGTTATTGCACGTTCAAGCGCGATGCAGTACAAGAAAACCACGAAGACGTTTCAGCAGATCGGCAATGAACTTGGGGTCTCCTTTATTCTTCAAGGAACGATTCGCTGGGGGACATCCACGGAAGGAAGCACGCGCGTTCGTGTAAGTCCGGTGCTCATCAAAGTGAGTGATGGCACGCAAATATGGTCTCAGCCTTTTGAAGCAGTGTTCGCCGATGTTTTCAAGATCCAGTCAGATATTGCTTCGCAAGTTGCAGGTGCGTTGGGTGTCACACTTCTTCAGCCAGAACGAAAATCACTGGAAGTAAACCACACTGAAAATTCTGAGGCGTATGACGCGTATCTTCGCGGCAACGACTATTTTCGACGAAGCACCAAGGAGCAGGACTTTCGGATTGCACTGCAGATGTTTGAGAAAGCAGTCGAGTTGGATCC
>JBBTCR010000657.1:0-4770 GCA_038043105.1 Bacteroidota bacterium | reverse complement strand
GTTGCTTTGCGTCCTTCGCGGCTTTGCGTGAGACTTCTCGGCCAGATCTCTAGGACAAAATTTCCGCCGCTACTCTAACTTTGCTATCTTCACAGCCTCGGGCACTAAACCTACTGCCTTCTGGAACTGTGGATCGACCTCCAACATTACCGGATACCAGCCGTCATTCCCCCAGAAGGCCCTCGCAATCTCCGCCTTCAACCTCGCTTTGATGTACGCGATATCCTGCTTGAAATCCTTCTCTTCAGTGCTCACGCCTTTAGTCTTGATGAACGTTTGGAAATTGTCCAGTATCTGGTCGGTAATTGCATACGACTGGACGAAGTTCTTCCGATCAGCTCCGAAGTTCGACCGGAGTTTCTGCCCCTCGCCGTCAAGATAGGCTGCAACAAATTGATAGACCATATCACGCCGGAGAAGATTCTCTGTCGACTTGCCCAAGCTTGGGGGCTTGACAATGTAATCGGGGGTAATGCCGCCTCCGCCGTAGACCGCGCGGCCACGATTGGTGTGGTAGATGAGACGCAATGAATCGGCCTTGGCCTTCGCATCCTTCTTGTGCTCAAGGTTCTCTCCCTCCTGCTCATCGCGTTGAAACGCCTCACGCTGGTATTCCCCCTTGCCCTTCCCTTCGTACGACCGCTGAATGAGCCTCCCGCTCGGCGTATAGTACCGCGCAATCGTTAAGCGGAGACCCGAGCCATCGTTGAAGGTCCATTGCCGTTGCACGAGGCCTTTGCCGAAACTCGTTTCGCCAACGATAAGTCCTCGATCCCAATCCTGGATCGCGCCGGCAACGATCTCGCTCGCGCTTGCAGAGTAATTGCCGATCAGGACAATGAGCGGAAGTTTCTCGTAGGGATCACCGCCGCTCGCTACGTAAGACTCTTCCAGCTCCGCTGAACGAGCTTTTGTATACACGATTTTCTTTGGCTTCTCTTTTGTCCCACCGTCCAGAAAGAGATCGGCCATACGCACCGCCTCCTCGAGAATTCCTCCAGGATTGGAGCGAAGGTCGAGGATCAGTCGCTTCATTCCTTGCCCACGGAGCGATTGAAGTGTCCGGGCCAACTCTTGACTGGTCTTCATGCCAAACTTGTTGACGTTCACATAGCCAACCTCGTCGTTCACCATCATCGCAACATCGATGCTGGTGAGAGCAATTTCAGCCCGCGTGATTTCGTACACCAGGAGCTCGTCAACGCCAGGGCGCGCAATCGCCACTTTGACTCTTGTCCCTTTCGGTCCCCGTAGTCGCTGCGATGCCTGATCTGCCGTGAACCCGATCACCGTACTATCGTTGATCTTCACAATTCTATCGTTGGAGAGGATGCCGAGCATTGCAGCCGGGCCGCCACCCATCGGCTCAATCACGATGATCGTGTCATTGAGTGCGCGGATCAGCATGCCCACGCCCTGATAATTCCCTTGCATCTCTTCCGTCGTGCGCTGAAAGATCTTTGGGGGGAAATAGACAGAGTGGGGATCAAGCTGCTCTAGCAGGCCATTGATCGCTCCCTCGGTGAGCTTCCTGGTATCAACGGTATCAACATAGTACTTGTCTGCCAGGACGAGGATATCTTTGAACTTGTTCAACTGCTCATAGATGTTGTCGGCGGAAATCAGCCTCTTCCCCTCGAAGCCAACGATAATTCCCACCACCATCATCGCAGCAATCGTCCACACGGAAAACTTCTTTTTCATCAAACCACCTTCACATGATAGAAGAATTCGACCTGCTGTCTGAACGGAGCGAAGGAACCGTGAGTTCCCCAACGCGCGAAGCAGCACCAAGGACCAGCTCGCCTCTCAAACTATTGCACTTCAAGGTACGGAAAAAACTTGAGAGAGAAAACCCGCTGTGACAAATCGCACGTGTTGAAAAAATAGTTCCTGAACCGCATTCTTCCTTTAAACACACTTAGCCGCTCTGTAGCAGATGCAAGCGGAGCTGCCGCTGCAGGAGCTCCCATACCTGCCGGATATGCCCTTCTTCCGTTCGTAAATGACTCACCACCACTCGAATCGTGTAACGATCCCCAAGCTTCGTGTGGGATAAGAATGCCTCGCGCGTTCGGTTCACAGCATGGAGCAGTTTTTCGTTGAGTTGGTTCAAATCGCTCTCGCGATCCATCCCTCGTGGATGCGCGCGAAAGCAAACGGTGCTTAATGGAACCGGAGCAAGCCGTTCAAAGTCTGGATGTTCATCGACCCACTGTGCAAACGCATTGGCCACCCTGATGTGCTCACGAATTCGAGTTGCTATTCCCTCCCACCCAAAATATCGCAAGACAAACCAGAGCTTCAGTGCTCTGAACCTTCGCCCCAATGGGATGCCGTAGTCCATGTAGTTGACCGCCTTCTCATCGTAGCGCGTGCGAAGATATTCCGGGACGTAGGCAAACGCCTGCCGTAATACCTCCGGCTTGCGTGTGTACAGGACGCTGAGATCGACCGGTACGAACATCCACTTGTGTGGATTCATAACAATGGAATCGGCTCGATCACAGCCATCCAACACATAGCGCAGTTCCGGCACAACAGCGGCAGCGCCGCCGTGCGCAGCGTCAACGTGAAGCCACAGTTTCTCCTGCTCACAAATGTCCGCTATTGCCGGTACCGGATCGATGCTCGTGCATGATGTCGTCCCAACGGTCGCAACGACACAAAACGGTCTGATCCCCTGTTTCCGATCTTCTCTGATGGCTTCATCAAGCGCGTCCGGACGCATGCGAAATGAATCGTCAACAGGTATCTTTCGAATTCCCTCCATCCCAAAACCAAGCGTTATGACCGCCTTGTCAACCGATGAGTGGGCGAGTTCCGACTGATATACTCTAAGTCTTGGAAGATCCACCCTCCCTGTCGTACCCCTCTGGCGGATATGCAAATCAGTGAGAGCTTCACGGGCCGCAGCGATCGCGTGCAGCGTGCTGGTCGATGCAGTGTCGTAGGTAATTCCCCAGAATCCAGTTGGCAACCCGAGCATCTGTCGTAGCCAGTCAAGCGTGACCTCCTCCAGTTCGGTGGCTGATGGGCACGATTCCCAGACCATCCCATTGACGTTCAATGCCGCGCTTAGCAGTTCGCCCAAGATCCCAGGAGCGCTGCCAGATGAGTTAAAATACGCCAGAAATCGCGGGTGGTTCCAGTGGGTCGTGCCCGGCAGAATGATCCGGTTTATGTCAGCGATAATCTCGCTCATCGGTTCGGCTGTCTGAGGCGGTTGTTGAGGGAGCAAACGCCGAATGTCACCCGGCTGAATGTTTGGCAAAACCGGATACCGGTCGATGTCTCTGAGGTAATCTGCCACCCAGTCAACCAGCTGGTGTCCGTACTTCCGAAATTCCTCAGTCGGCATGTCACCTGTTATCAAGCCGGAGCGCGAAGGAGTTGTTGTTTGATCCACAAGTAAGCCTTTCGTTCGATTCAGAGATACCCGATCCGCTCGAAGATAACTGGATTTCTTGAATTGTTCATTGTTTCGTCTTGGGGGGCTCTGGCGGCAGTGGGCTCGTCACATCAAACGCCACTTTCCATTGGCTCTTTGCATCGCGTTTCCAGACTCGAGCGTAGTAACCCTTCTCAAGGAGCGCCGCCTCAGAATTCTTTTCCCTCATTTCATAACTGCCGTAAGCGTAGCCGAGATCAGCAGATTGAGCAACATCGGATTTCATCGGCTCCCACGTCAGTGTAAATGCCCTCTTTACTAGGTATGCGCGCACAGAATCTGCGCCCACGATAGGTTGCACACTTTGCCGGTACAGGCGCGCGTGATCATTCGAATGCTCGAGAAACCCTCTGAGTACGCCATTCTTTCGGACCGATTGCAGAAACTCGCGCTCAGCGCTCATCAACGTTTTTTTCTCCTCGTCCATGGACACGTTGGCCTTTGTGGTTTTCCGCTGAAGCACGGGTGCTGACTCAAGTGTTCTGGGGCCACGGTATGGTTCAGACACGCGAATTCCAAGATCGAGGACAACTTTCCACCTTCCATCAGCTTGCTTTTTCCAAATGGAGAAGAAATATCCATATTGGTCCGGCCGCTTTTCCGGACTGTTATCCACAAGCGTGAATGGTCCGGTTGTGTATCCAAGGTCGCCGGCCGCGGAGACATCAGCGTAAATGGGCTCCCAGTCGAGTGTCGCTGCCTTCGGATTTTGCAGCGGCGCGTTCTTGACGGCCTCTCTGTAAACAACAGGGTGGGGACGAAACACTATGCCGTCATCCGCGAGGAATTCAAGGAATGCCTCGTGCACACCTTTCTCAACGCTGGTTCGCGCAAAAGTTCTCTCCGTTGCTACCAACGACGCTAAAGGTGAATCACGCTTGCTCTCTTGAGCGGCAACCTCGAAAGCGGTAATTATTGCAAGTGGAACGATGGGAAAAAGAATTCTCACGATAGGTTTCTCCTAACATTGGTGAAATCCTTTGACGCGAGTTCGTTTCGTGATTTGCCTGGCTGCAATGTACAAAAATTGCGTGACTATGTAACCCAGTTCTCCACGGGGGGCTGCACGCTGAGCTTCTTCAATAATTGCTGCTGACCGTGCGCAATCAAAGAACTCGGTGATAAAGTGTTAGATTTGAGAGGCAAAGCGGACGGATTTGGTGACGAACCGGTGTATGAATCGGGCTGGCAACAGATCAGTGTTTCATCCTGGCCAATAGCGGGCTATAAGATCTACAAGACTTTTTTCTTGTTTGAAAGAACGTTGGGTCGTCAGCGACTCTTCCGACAACCCTACTCACTTCATCATCGCCTGTGGC